>DASZWQ010000124.1 GCA_035546535.1 Pirellulales bacterium
CTTGCTTGGCTTTGGCCGGGCGGCCGGGACCGACGCCGCCCGAGACCGGCAGCAAGGGGTCGGGCGTGATGATCGAGCGGCCGACGCCGACTTTCAGTTCGGCACGGGCGATCGAGGCCAGCGAACAGGCAAGAACCAATAGTGTGAGTAATCGCAAGTGGCGCATGGTGTTTTCTTCGGCTATGGGGGTGGCGAGGGCGGGATACGTCAGGCTTCAATTACTAACCTCCCTGACGGGGCATTCGCAAGAGGGGAGGTCCGTGGCCCAGGGGCAATCGCCGGCCCTCGCCTGAGTTGCAGTCGGCGCGGTCGCGGTCGACAATCGGCACTTACTGTAGCGCGGCGGCGACGGGCCGCCGGCAGCTGATGCCGAATGACTTGACCGCTTGAAGAGGCCGCATGAAGTTCTTGGTTCGTTTGGGATGGATCACCCTGTCTTTGGCGATCGCGCTAAGCGGCAGTGTTCCGGCGACGGCACGTGATATTTTTGCTCGCGAGAATCTGATCGCCTGGTGCATCGTGCCCTTCGATGCCGCACGTCGCGGCCCGGAAGAGCGGGCCAAGATGCTCGCCGACCTGGGTTTGCACCAGTTGGCCTACGATTGGCGCGACGAGCATATCCCGCAATGGGACGAAGAAATCGCGGCCATGCGCCGGCACGACGTACGGATCGTCGCCTGGTGGATGGCGCCAACGACGCTCAACGAGACGAACCGCAAGATTCTCGACGTCGTTCGCCGTCACCAGTTGAAGTTGCAATTCTGGGTGCTTGTTTCCGATCCCGATCCGCAGTTGCCTCAGGCCGAGCGAGTGCGCGCGGCGGCCACGGCGATCCGGCCGCTGGCCGTCGAGGCGAAGCAACTTGGCTGCCAGGTCGGTTTATACAACCACGGCGGCTGGTTCGGCGAGCCGGAAAACCAGATCGAGATTCTAAAGGAGTTGACCTCGTCGACGGACGGGCAACCGCAGCTCGACAATATCGGCCTGGTGTACAACTTGCACCACGGCCACACGCACCTCGATCGCTTCCCCGCTTTGTTGCAAAAGATCAAGCCGTGGCTGTATGCGCTGAATCTCAACGGCATGACGGCGCATGGCGACGAGCGAGGCGAAAAGATTCTGCCAATTGGCACTGGCGAGTTGGATATGCAACTGTTGCGCACGATTCGCGACAGCGGCTACCAGGGGCCTATCGGCATTCTGAATCACACCGATCTCGACGCCCGGGCACGGCTGGCGGACAACCTGGCCGGACTCGACTGGCTGGTCCGACAACTTAACGGTGAGCCCGCCCGACCGCGTCCCAAGATGGAGACGTATCCGGACGCGCCGGCGCCCAGGACGAGCGGAGCAAAGCCCGAGCCACAGAAAGACCAATCGAGCAACCAAACGCCCAACGAACAAGCAACCGCCGAGCGAGCACAGCTCACCGAACTTGTGACCGCCGCGCATAAATCGGGTGACGCGAGGAACGGGGCCCTCGTCTTCGCTTCGGCCAAGTTTGCCTGCCTGTCGTGTCATCGCGTGGGCGAACAAGGAGGCGCAGTCGGGCCGGAATTGAGCAAGATCGGCAGTACGGCTTGCCCCGAAGATATTGCCGAATCGCTGTTGTGGCCCAAGCGCAAGGTAAAGCCCGAGTTCGTGGCTTCGTCGATCATCACCGACAGCGGTTCGCTGCATCAGGGCTATATCGTAAAAGAGAGCGCGGGCGCGGTGACGATTCGCGACACGGCGACGGGCGAAGTGAAAACAATTCCCGCAAGCGAAATCGCCGAACGCGCCGTGGTCGGCACGCTCATGCCTGAGGGTTTGAGCGCCGCCATGA
This sequence comes from Pirellulales bacterium, assembly GCA_035546535.1. Lineage (NCBI taxonomy): Bacteria > Pseudomonadati > Planctomycetota > Planctomycetia > Pirellulales > Pirellulales bacterium. Next base: position 1,826 of record DASZWQ010000124.1, read on the forward strand.
CCGAGAGAGAGCGGCGCGACGTAGTGCGGTTTCTTATGGAGCTACGCGATCCGGCTGAAGGGAACGAGGGTATCTCGGCCATGGCGCACCTCCCCGGCAAATTCACCTACGACTTTGCGCCGCTTCAGCCCGCGCGCTGGCGCTACGCCGGACACCGCGTAAATCGGCAGCGGCTTTACGATTTCTACGCCAAGGAGGCAGATTACTTTCGCGACCGCTCGGTGGCCGTGCTGCCGGCTTACCCGGGGCTCGACGGCGGCGAACTTGGCCACTGGGGGAATCAAAACGAGGAAACCTGGCGCGATGATCGCTGGAATCAAATGGATTCTGGCAGCGTGCTGTGCGGCATTGTGCAGTGCGGGCCAAAAACCGTGGCCCGTGGCGTGTGTGTGAAACTCGGCGACGCAAAACTCGGCGAGGCGAATCTGGGGCGTCGTGGCGACATGGCCGCCTGCTTCAATGCCGACACGCTCGAGTATGAAGCCGTCTGGCAAGGCGGCTTCGTGAAGTTCTCGCCCGTGCGGCACGGCTTTGTCGATGCGCTGGCGATCGACGGCCGCTCGGTGGAGTTCGCGGTCGAGCAACTGCCGGCCGGCACGCGACATTATCGCGGCTATTATCGGAACGGATCGCAGGTCGTCTTTGCCTATGAGATCGACGGCCGAATGTACCTCGACGCTCCGCGCATCGAGGATGGAAAGTTCTCGCGGCTCGTCGCGCCGGCCGATGAGCATCCGCTACGCGAGCTTCTGAAAGGCGGCCCGGCACAATGGCCGCAGGTTTTGGAAACGCACGGCAGCTTGGGCGGCGACGATGCGGCTTACACGATCGATACGATCACGGCGCCTGTCGACAACCCTTGGCGATCGCTGATGTTTTTCGGCGGCCATGATTTTCTTCCCGACGGCTCGGCCATGGTCTGCACGATGCACGGGGAAGTTTGGCACGTTACGGGGCTCGACCGCGAACTGGCGCACGTGCGCTGGAAGCGCTTTGCCGCCGGGCTGCATCATCCCCAGGGGCTCGTTGTCAGCGGCGATGCGATTTACGTCCTGGGACGAAACCAGGTCACGCGCCTCCACGATCTGAACCACGACGACGAAGCCGATTTCTACGAGTGTTTCAGTCAGGCGTTCGAGACGTCGACCGCTGGCCATGATTTCATCTGCGGATTAGAGCGTGACCCGGCCGGAAACTTCTTCACGGTCTCGGGCAACCAGGGATTGTTGCGCATCGCGCCCGACGGCGCGCGGGCGGACGTCATAGCGACCGGCTTTCGCAACCCCGATGGGTTAGGGCTGTTGCCCGACGGTTCGGTCACGGTGCCCAGTTCCGAAGGAGAATGGACGCCGACCTCGATGATCAATCTGGTGCCGCACGTGGCGGCGACGGCGCAAGAAAAGATCGTCCCGACGCCCGCAACCACGACGCCGCATTACGGCTACCGTGGCCCGATGGGCGATCGGCCACCCGAATTGCCGCTAGTGTTCTTGCCGCGCGGATTGGACAACTCGAGCGGCGGGCAGACGTTTGCCGAGAGCACGAAGTGGGGGCCCGCCGCGGGCCAGATCGTACACCTCTCCTATGGAGCGGGCACTTATTTTCTCGTCTTGCGCGATCAAGTCGGCGGCCAGGCACAAGGCGCGGTAGTGCCTATGCCGGGCGACTTTGCCTCGGGCCCACATCGGGCGCGTTTCTCACCACATGATGGTCAACTCTATGTGACCGGCATGGCTGGCTGGGGGACGTATACCGCGGAAGATGGTTCGTTCGAACGCGTGCGCTACACGGGTAAGCGAACTCAATTGCCCATCGCGTTCCACGTGCATGAAAATGGTGTGCGCGTTTCTTTCGCCGAGCCCGTCGATGCACGCATGGCTGGTGATGCGGCGCGGCAATTTGCCCAGGTTTGGAACTATCGCTACAGCAGCGCCTACGGATCCGAAGAATATGCTCCGTCGCACTTCGGACTCGTGGGGCACGATCGGCTGGCCGTCACCGCGGCACATGTGCTTCCCGACGAGAAGACGGTCTTCCTCGAGATGCCTGGGTTACAACCGGTGAATCAATTGCACTTGCGGTTGCAGGTCGATGAGAACGAGCGGACCGAGATGTTCGTCACGGTACACGCACTCGATAGACCGTTTACCGACTTGCCCGGTTATCAACCGGTCGCGAAGACGATCGCACCGCATCCGCTGTTGGCGGATCTGGAACTGCTGAAGAACCCGCCACCGCCCAATCCGTGGCGAGCGCACATTGCCGGTGCGCGCGATATAACGGTCGAGGCCGGCAAGAACCTCAGCTTCGCCACGCGGTCGTTCACAGTGCGCGCGGCTGAACCGATTCAGCTGACTTTCGTCAATCCCGACGTGGTGCCCCACAACTGGGTGCTGCTAAAGCCTGGGGCGCTTGTGCGTGTCGGCGAGATGGTGAATCGGATGGTGGCCGATCCGGAGGCCGTCGCGCGGCATTACGTGCCGCGCACCGACGATGTCCTCGTCTACACCGACATCGTGCCGGCGGGAGGCAAGTTCTCGATCAGTTTCCGGGCGCCGGACTCGCCGGGGCGCTACCCATATCTCTGCTCGTTCCCGGGGCACTGGATGGTCATGAACGGGCAGTTGATCGTCGAGTGAGTCGCGCCGCGCGATGAGTGCCGTGAGGGCAAGCCTGTGCCATGCTTATTCGCCTTAGGCGAATAAGCATGCGTCGAAAATACGTGACATGGCGTCGCGGGTGTGAGCCGCGAGCGAGCCGTTAGTTGCCGGGGCCCACGGCGCCGGTGCTCAGGCCCTGGAACAGCGTGAAGTTGAAGGGAACCACGCCGTACAAGCCGCGGGTGAAAATCAGGCTGATCGCGTCGTCCACGACCAGGATCGCCCGCTTCGGCACCACCACCACGTCCGAATCGCGCAGCCAGATTTCGTCCGCGGGGCAGGGCGCGTGGCCGAACAGGGCTTTGCACACCGTCAGTTGCGTGGCCATCAAGTTCCAGCACTCGTCGCGGCGGAAGACCACGATGTGGTTCACGTTGCCGCCCACGTTCCAACCGCCCGCCAAGGCGATCGATTGCATCAAGGTCGTCGGGCCGGTCAACTCGTAGCGCCCCGGTTGCCTCACTTCGCCAACGACGAACACGTAGCGCGGGGCACGCTCAATGAGGATCGGCGTGACTTCCAGCCCTTGCACTAGCTGCGTGTACCGTACGTCGATCTCGCGCTTCAATTCGTTCAAGGTCAGACCTTGCGTCGGAATCGAGCCCAGGCCAGGCAATTGGATCGTGCCGTCCGGCGTGACGCGGGCCTCGCGCTGCTGACCGCCGATACCCTGCCGGGCGTCGACCGTGGCCCGCAACTCTTGCAGACGCGTGTTGAGCTTGATCGGCGTGACGGTGATAGACGGATCTTGGATGTACTTCTTGTAGCGCTCGTCGAGGTCCTTGCGTACTTCCTCGACCGACCGGTTCGCCACCTTCACCTGCCCCAACAACCGCAAGGTGATCGTCCCGTCGGGCTGAATGATCACCGATCGCTGCACGTCGTCGCTGGTCAGCGACTCGACCGTCACCTCGTCCCCGACCGTCAGCTGATAAGCGTCGGGGCTAGGGATGGTCGTCAAGCGAAAGACCAGGCCCAGCCGATCCGCGACTCGCAAACGGTATTCGGGCACGTGACGCATACGCGCCGGCCCGATGTACTCGCCCTGAGCGAAAACTTGCCAAGGGATGGGGCGGGAATTGTCCCATGTCTGGGCGCTGCACGCGCCTTCGTTCGTTCCGCAGTACACGCCGCAGCGCCACGGCGAGGGCATGGGACACATCCCTTCGACCACGCCCGGCCCGACCGGCAAATTCGCGAACTCGGCTCGCGAGTTGCCCTCGTAGACCGGCCCTGTCAGAGCGTCGGCCGGCGGACCATTCGGCAGCGGCCGCGGCGAGGGCGTGCCCAGCAAGTCCGGCGAAATCGTCTCTGCGTTGTTCGGCACCCCGGCGGGCGTGGGCTGCTGGCCGAGCGTCGTCGCGATGTGCCCGAATTGCACAGCGATCACAAGCGCCGCAAACGCCATGGCGCCTGCTCGCCTACGTGATGATTCTCTAGAGCGTCGCAATTGAAGCATCATTTCGGTCTTTGAATCATCGGGACTGCAAGGGGGCCTGCCTGCACGTTTAGCGCAGCAGCGCCGTTGCGCACCGCGAAACGCCAAGAGTAGGAATCGTCGATCCTCGAATCACCCATGAGAAGTCCCCATAGATCCGGCATAGTTTCCCAGAGGGGTTCCGGATAGTTTGCCTTACCGGCAAAGTCACACGGCACGTGCGAGCAGATGCCGCTAGCAAGCACATTCGTCAGCGGCGCGGCGGACGCCGAGCGGGTTGCGGCGCGGCCTCTCGAAAATCTGGTTCGACGTGATCCAGTCGCTGTGCATCCGACTACCGCATTCGCGACCATCTCGAGCGCCGAATTCCAAGCGGTGTCGGAACTTAGCGCCGCGGATTACAATGGGAATCGGCTCTGTTGGACTGTGCTGGACGCTAGGCGCTTCCCTGAGAAGCCACGAGAATCGATAATGTGTACCACTCCATAAATCGGGGCCTGAAACCCGTACCAGGTGATCGCGGCATGACGCAGCTACGGCATCGGCTCCACAGCATTGACCAAGGGCTCTCGCGACGCAGCTTGCTCAAGCTGGGGGTCGGAGGGATGGGGCTGGGCCTGACCAGCCTTTTGCACGCCCGTTCCTTCGCGCGACCCGCGGAACCCAGCAGCCTGCCGCCTTTGAAGGCGTGCATTATCGTCTTCTACTACGGCGGTCCCAGCCATATCGATACGTACGATATGAAGCCGGATGGCCCGACGGAAATTCGCGGCGAGTTCCAGCCCATCGCGACCTCGGCGCCGGGTATCTTCGTGTGCGAGCATCTGCCGCGCATGTCGCGCGTCATGCACAAGGTGGCCCTGGTGCGCAGCATGCACCATCAGAATCGCCTGCACGATTCGGCCTCGACCGAAGCCTTGACCGGCCGCCAGCCGCCGACGGGCGATCGCGAAGAGTTCGCGCCGATCCCGCAGGTGTTTCCCTGCTACGGTGCGTCCTTGAGTTACGTGCGGCGCGATATAACGTTCGAGGTGCCACACGCGGCGTTGCCGTTTGTCTTTCACAATGTCGTGGACGTTCCGTGCCAGGGAGGCGGATTTCTCGGTTCGACTTACAATCCGCTGCAGATCACGGTCGATCCGGACAAAAGAATCTATAGCGCTGGCGCGCTGTCGCTGCCGGCCGGGCAGTCGACGCAATCGATCGTTGACCGGCGGCAGTTGCTAGCCGCGTTGCAGGAACCATCCCTTACCAGCGCGACCGCGCCACCGGTGCGGCGGTGGCAGTCGACAAGTGAGAAGGCTTATCAACTGCTGGAATCGGAATCGTTGCGGCAGGCGCTCGATTTGTCGCAAGAGTCATCATCCTTGCGCGATCGATACGGTTATGGTCCGAAGCCGGCGACCGTTGGCTCGGGGGGCGGCGGTGGCAACGGCGCGGAACTCGGTTTCGGCCAACAGATGCGCGGGCAGAACCTGCTCTTGGCGCGCCGCCTGGTCGAGGCGGGTGTGCCGTTTGTCAATGTTTTCGATTTCCGCCAGCAAGGGCAGAATTGGGACGCCCATTTCCACAACTTCGCGCAGCACAAGTCGCATCTTTTGCCGCTGGCCGATCAATCGCTGTCGGCGTTGATCGAAGACCTCGACGCCCGCGGGCTGCTCGATACGACGCTCGTGGTGGCGATGGGAGAATTTGGTCGTACACCGAAGATCAATAAAGACGGAGGTCGCGACCACTGGCCCGATTGCTACTCGGTGCTGTTGGCCGGCGGCGGCGTCCATGGCGGAGCGGTCTACGGGGCGAGCGATCGCAGCGGGGCACTGCCCGCGCGTGATCCTGTCACACCGGCCGACCTGGCGGCCACGATCTTCTGGCGCTTCGGGATCGATCCGACGTCCGAAATCCATGACCTGACCGGCCGCCCCTGGAAGATTGCCGACGGCCAGCCGATCCGCGCGCTTTTCTCGTAGCGCGATCGTCACCGCCCAGCACGCGCGATGTGGTGATCTTTTCTGAGGATGGGCAAGCCGGTTTCTGGAGGACCGCGGATGAGCGCGCAGCAATCTCGAGTGGCCATCGTCACGGGGGCCGGAAGCGGCATCGGCAAGGCCAGCGCGCTGGCGCTACTGCGCGATGGTTATTGCGTGGTCCTGGCCGGGCGCAGGGATGCGCCGCTGGTGGCCACGGCCCAGGAATCAGCCGCCGGTGAGCGGGCGCTGCCGATCGTCACGGACGTTACCCATCCGGACTCGGTGCGCGCGTTGTTCGCCGCGACCAGGCAGAAGTTTGGCCGGCTCGACGTGCTCTTCAACAACGCCGGGATCAGCGCTCCGCCGGTGCCACTCGAGGACCTCACCGCCCACCAGTGGCAAACGGTCGTGGCTACGAACCTCACTGGGCCATTCCTGTGTACGCAAGAAGCCTTCCGGATAATGAAGGAGCAGGACCCGATCGGCGGCCGGATCATCAACAATGGATCGGTCTCAGCCCACGCCCCGCGCCCGAATTCCGCCCCCTACACGGCCACCAAGCACGCCATCACCGGACTGACGAAATCGACCTCGCTGGACGGCCGCAAGTACAACATTGCCTGCGGGCAGATCGACATCGGCAATGCCTTGACCGAAATGGCTATGCGCATGACGCAGGGAGTGCCGCAGGCCGACGGCACGATCAAAGTCGAGCCGACGATGGACGTGAACCACGTGGCGAACATGGTTCTGCACATGGCCAATCTGCCGCTCGAGGCCAATGTGCAATTCGTCACCGTCATGGCCACGAAAATGCCGCTGGTCGGTCGCGGCTGAGGCAGGTTCGCCGGCGCGCTCACGGCGCCGCAAAATCGGCAGGCCTCCTCATCGATTCTTAACAGGACTATGCGAAGCTGTCCCGAGCTTTGCGGAATGCCTTCCGCTGTGTCGACGACGAGGAGCCGATCATGCCCACAGAAGTTCACATCGGAGACATTTTTCCGACACGGCTGGTAACGACCACGCTGACAGACGTGAACAACGAGCAGTTGGTAAAGATTGTCTACGCCTTGCACGAGGCGGGCTGCAACATAACGGGCCCGCGCGTGCAAAGCGAGCAAACCCAGGGAAACTTGCTGGCCATCGAGCATCCGGCAATCGTGGCGCTGCGCAGGGCGTTCGTGCAAATCATCAGCGCCGTGACGCGCGGCGAAGATTACGTGCTGCAGGTGTACGGCTGGGCGAACATCGTCCGCCGCAGCGACCATGAACAGGATCCCGGCCACAATCACCTGCCCTTTCATTGGAGTGCGGTTTACTATCCGCAGGTGCCGTCTCTGCGGGGGACGGAAGGGAATCTGGTCTTTTATGATTCGAAAGACGTGTATACCCCGTCGGCGCCTGTGACCATCGCGCCGAAAACCGGCTTGTTCATCATGTTCCCCTCGTGGCTGCGCCACAAAGTGCTGCCGCTGAAGGATGCTACTGAGGATCGAATTTCGATCGCGCTCAACGCCGTCTGCGGCCTATCGCCCACGGCGCCTGTCATGGCGCTTCCGCATCGCTTGAAGAAGCGCGCGCCGGGTGATGATCAGCCGCAGGAACTCGATCCGTCGGCCGCTCCTGACTTTCCTTACGCCGATCTAATCTGACACGACCAAGAAAAGACTTCATGCGACCGGAGGAGTTCTATGATTTACCGCACGCGGGGCAAGCAATCCTTGGACGGTGGTCGCCGCACGCGGCGGGCGGTCGCGGCAGCGTGGCTCGCCCTTTTTGTCGCTACACGCACGGCATGCGGGGACGATTACCTCGAATCTCATCGGTTCGCCGCACCCGAGGCGACCCAGGCGGCCGCGGCCGACGAGCGGTTCGTCTACGCCATCGCCAACAAAGTCGTCGCCAAGTACGACCGCGAGAGGCAGCAACTCGTGGCACGCAGCACGGGCGAAGCGACGCACTTGAACACGGGGTTTTTTCTCGGCGGCAAGATGTACTGCGCCCACTCGAATTTCCCGCAGAAGCCCGATCGCAGCGACATCAAGATTCTCGACCCCAAGACGATGGTGCTGGAAACGTTCAAGGACTTTGGCGCGAGCGACGGCAGCCTGACGTGGGCGGTGTTCGAAAAAGGGGCCTGGTGGTGCAACTTTGCCTTTTACGGCGAGGAAAATCGCAAGACCTACCTTGCACGACTTGAGGATTGGCGCGAAGTCGCGCGCTGGACCTATCCTGCGGAGGTCGTCAAAGCCTTCGGCAAGAACAGCGCGTCATGCGGCATCTGGCGCGACGGCCAATTATTGATCACCGGGCATGACGAGCGCGAAATCTTCGTTCTCGAGATTCCTGATCAAGGCCAGCGAGTTCTCAACCACGTTCGCACCGTGGCCGCGCCGTTCACGGGCCAAGGTTTCGCCGTCGATCCAGTGAGTCAGGGATTGATCGGCATTGATCGCGCCGCGCGGCAGATCGTGTTTGCGAAGTGAAGGGAACCGATTTTTGCATGCGTCCGCTGATCATGCACATCAAACGCCGCCTGCGCTTGCTTTCCCTGGCGAGACGTTGCGGCTGAGCCAATCCGCAAAGCGTGTTGTTCCCAGGCGCGGCTCTTTTCCCGGCACAAGGCTTTGATCGTTGACCGGTGTGCCGAAGTACCAGGCCGTCGGATCGGCAACCACCTTGCGCGGATCACCACTGGCTTTTAAAAACTGCTCGACGAGCTGGGTCATGCGGATGGGCTCGGGTCCCGCCACTTCGATCATGTCGTTTTGCGGTTCCGCGGTCGCGACAACCGCGAGCGCCGCGGCGACGTCGTCGGCCGCCATCGGCTGCATGAGGACCGGGGGCAAGCGGACGGTCTGGCCGTCCGTGCCTGACTGCGCGATCCCTCCGACGAACTCGAAGAACTGCGTCGCGCGAACGATCGTGTAGGGGATGTGTCCCGCCTTGATCAAGTTTTCTTGCGCCAACTTCGCGCGAAAGTAACCCATCTCTAACAGGCGCTCGGTGCCGACGACCGACAGGGCGACGTGATGTCGCACGCCGGCAGCGGCCTCTTCTCGCTGAAGGTTGCGTCCCGATGCCTCGAAGAACTCCATGGCCGGCTTTTCGTCGAACGTGGGAGAATTCGCCACGTCGACCACGACCTGGGCGCCGGCGAGCGCCGCGCTCAAACCTTGCCCCGTGACTGCGTTAACTCCCGACGAAGGTGATGCCGGCAGAGCCTCATGGCCCCGTTCGCGAAGCTTCTCGACGAGTTTCTTTCCGATCAAGCCGCTGCCGCCGACGACTACGATCTTCATGACAAGGCCTCCGATTGCGCCGTCTTGGTGGCTGCTGATTGGTTTTCACATCGTACCATCGACCCAGGAACGGCATTCTAATCCAATTCTAAGAGTTGTGGCGACGTTGGAACATCGAGACCGGGCATCGTGCGCATCGAGCCGGTTCTCGTCCGTCAACTCGATACCTGAGTTCTTCAAGGAGGTAGTCGTCCGCCTCGTGCAGAGGCGCACCAGCCGTCATCGGAAACCCGCACGGGAAATGACATCTTTTGCGATGACAGACGGAACGATATCATCACGGTCAGGCACGGTCGCCCCGGTGCGTCAGGCACGGTCGCCCTGATACGGATGAGCACTCAATTCTTTCTACTTGCCGAAACGGCCACAGGCGCTGCGTCAATCTTCGCGCCTGCGTCGCCCCCTGCCGAGTCGATTCGCGCTCTTTCGATTCTCGTCCTCGCGATTACCCTGGGCATATTCTTCGTCGTGGAAGGGGTGCTGCTCTACTGCCTGGTCCAGTTTCGCAAGCAAAAGAGCGCCAAAGAGGGGACCGAGCCCGCGCAGGTGTACGGTAGCAAGTCGATCGAGATTGCCTGGACGGTGGCGCCGGCGCTTGTCGTCTTTACGCTCGTGCTGGTGACCACGCGTACGCTGTGGGAGGTCGAGATGCCCGTCCCCGAGCCAAAACTGGACGACAACACCCTGTTTGTCACGGTCGTCGGGCGGCAGTGGTGGTGGGAATATCAGTATCAAAACTACAACGGGCAGTCGATCGGTTTCGTAACCGCCAACGAATTGCACGTTCCGGCCAGTGACGTGCGGACGCCGCGGCGCGTCTATCTGACGCTCAAGTCGGCCGACGTCTGTCACAGCTTCTGGGTCCCCCGGCTGGCCGGTAAGACCGACCTGATACCGGGTCGCGAGAATTCGATGTGGTTTCAGACCGACGAGCTGGGGCTTTTCGTAGGCCAGTGCGCCGAGTATTGCGGAACACAGCACGGGGGCATGCTGTTGCGCGTATTCGTCGACGAGCCGGCCGATTTCGAGCGTTGGCTGGAAGAGCAGAAGCGTCCGGCGGTCAGTGATTCATCGGTCGAAGAAGGTCGCCTGGCTTTCCTTGGCCAATCGTGCGTGAACTGTCATCGTGTGCGCGGCACGCCGGCCGACGGCACGTACGCGCCCGACCTGACGCATTTGATGAGCCGCACCACCTTGGCTTCCGGCCTGATCGAAAACAACGAAGAGAATTTGCGCCGGTGGATCGCTGATCCACAGAACGTCAAAGAAGGCTGTTTGATGCCGGCCTTTGGTCTTTCCGACCGTGAGCGAGATTTGATCGTCGACTATCTGCTTTCCTTGCGCTAGGCAGCTATGGCCCTTGCAGAACACCCATCCGCCGTCCCGCCAGCGACGCCGCTTACGCGACCGCACTGGACGGCCATTTTGCACGAATGGGTCGTCACGGTCGATCACAAGCGGATCGGCATCATGTACGTGTTGATGGCCGTCGTGTTCCTCGTGATCGGCGGTTGCGAAGCGCTGGTGATGCGCTGGCAGCTCTTTTATCCGCGCAACGACGTCGTCGGCCCCGATTTCTTCAACCAGATGTTCACCATGCACGGCACCACGATGGTGTTTTTCATGGGGATGCCGATTCTGATCGGGATGGGCAATTACCTGGTGCCGCTCATGATTGGCGCGCGCGATATGGCGTTTCCGCGCCTCAATGCCTTCGGCTTTTGGGTCACACTGTTTGGTGGCCTCTTGGTGTATTTCAGCTTTGCCACCGGCGGGGCGCCGGCTTTGGGTTGGTTTGCCTATGCGCCGTTGACCGAGCGTACCTTTGCCCGCAGCTCAGCGACCGACCTGTGGGCTCTCGGATTGATCGTTAGTGGCACCGGCACCTTGGCTGCCGGCGTCAACTTCATCGCCACGATCCTGGCGATGCGCGCGCCGGGCATGGAGCTGCGCAAGATACCGTTCTTTCCCTGGACCATGCTGTGGACCTCGGTGCAGATCCTGCTGGCGATCCCACCGCTGACCGCCGGCCTGGTCATGGTGCTGCTCGATCGAAGGTTGGGGGCGCACTTCTTCGATCCGCAGACTGGTGGCTCTGCCCTTTTATGGCAACACATGTTCTGGTTCTTCGGGCACCCCGAGGTGTACATCCTCATTCTGCCCGTGTTTGGCATGGTGTCCGAGATCATACCGGTCTTCTCGCGCAAGGTGCTGTTTGGCTTCGAGTTCATGGCCGCGGCCATAATGGCCATCGCCTTTATCAGCATGGGCGTCTGGGCGCATCACATGTTCACGGTCGGCATGAGCCGTACGCTCGACATGTACTTCGCTATCGCGAGCCTATTGATCTCGATTCCGACCGGCATCAAGTTTTTCAACTGGCTGGCCACCATGTACGGTGGGCGGATTTCACTCGCCTCGCCCATGCTCTTTGCCTGCGGCTTTTTGTCGATGTTTCTCATCGGCGGATTGACGGGCATCATGCTGGCCCTGGCCCCCTTCGACTTTCAACTCTCGGACAGCTACTTCGTGGTCGGCCACTTCCACTGGGTGCTGATCGGCGGCACGATCTTCGGCACCTTCGCGGGTGTGCATTATTGGTATCCCAAAGTCACGGGCCGCATGCTCAACGAGACGTTGGCCCGCTGGCAATTCTGGCTCTTGTACACCGGGTTTATCCTGACGTTCGGGCCGATGCACATCGCCGGGATGCTGGGGATGCCGCGGCGGATCTTCACGTACGAAGCCGATCGCGCTTGGGATGTTTGGAACCAGGTGTCGACGATCGGAGCGCTCGTGCAAGCACCGAGCTTCTTGATCCTTGTTATCAACCTGTTTGCGTCGCTGAAGTACGGAAAGCTTGCCGGAAACGATCCCTGGGACGCGTGGACTCTTGAATGGGGAACCACTTCGCCGCCGCCGTCGTACAACTTCGAAGTCGTTCCCGAGGTCAAGAGTCGTCGACCGCTGTGGGATCTGAAGCATCCGGAAGATCCCGACTGGCAATACGAAAACGAGAGCTGAACACGTGAACGTCACGGCGACCACCATACATGCGACGACCCGCAATGGCCATGACGCCAGTCCTCAACTGAGCCCCGGCCAGTGGGGGATGCTCGCCTTCCTGCTGTCCGAGGTGGCGCTCTTCAGCACGCTGATCGTCACCTACCTGACGTTTATGGGCCAGGATCGCATCGGCCCGACTCCGGCCGAGGCCCTGTCGCTCCCCTTAGTGGTCGCCACGACGATTTGCCTGTTGTCGAGCAGCGTGACGGTCCACCTGGCCGGCAAGAAGGTGGGGACAAGAGTATTTGCGTTCTGGTGGTCACTGACGATCGTGCTGGGAATCGTCTTTCTCCTGGGTACGGCCTATGAATGGCGCGAACTGATCGAAAGGCATCATTTAACCATCAGCCGTAATCTGTTTGGCTCGACGTATTACACGCTGGTTGGTTTTCATGCCATGCACGTGACGATCGGCGTGCTCGCGATGATCGGCGTGCTGCTGTTTCACCAGACCCACAAGCGCGATGGGCACGACCGCATGCCCGTCGAACTGACCTCTTGGTATTGGCACTTTGTCGATGTGGTATGGATCGTCGTTTTCACGGTGGTCTACCTGATTAGTCGATCCGGAGTCTAGGGGCGCCTCGATGGCAGATTCGCAGCGGCACGAGCCTGATGAAACGACCATCGAAATGCCGCGCCCGACGGCCGCGCCGATCGTGGTGTCGCTGGGGCTCGCGCTCTGCGGTGCGGGACTTGCGATGGGTTGGTTCATGCTGATCGCGGGCGCCGCGATGCTGATCGCGGGGCTGGGAATGTGGGTCCAGCAATTGCTACCGGGCCGTGGTCACGTACACGAGGTCGTTGCCGGGATCGCTGCGCCGGCCGTGGCCCCCAGGCCCTCGCAGCGCGTCGAAAAACTGGTGGCCGGAAAACCCGGCTATCGCCTGCGCATGCCTGAGAAAGTCCACCCGATTTCCGCCGGCGTGAAAGGGGGCATCGTGGCAGGCCTCGTCATGCCGATACCGGCGCTGGCCTATGGACTTTTCAGCGGGCACGGCATTTGGTATCCGATCAACCTGCTGGCCGGCATCGCCATGCCGGGGATTGAAGTGTACAGCGTCGCCCAACTGGAAGAGTTCCGGCCGGGGCTGCTGGTGATTTCCATCGTGGTTCATGCCGTGATGTCGCTGGTCTTTGGTCTTCTGTACGGCGTACTGATGCCGACGCTCCCGAACGTTCCAGAACCGATCGCCTGGGGCGCTCTCTTGATGCCGGCCTTATGGACCGCGGTGAGTTACGTGCTGATGGGCGCGGTGAATCCGGCGCTGCGAGATGGCGTCGATTGGCCATGGTTCATCGCGTCGCAGTTCGTATTTGGCGTCGTAACGGCGGTGGTCGTCATGCGCTCGGCGCGATCGGGGCGAGTGCTGTCCGGAATTCTGGGAGGGCTGTTGGGCGGGGCGACCATGGCATTGCCCGCCATCGCGTGGAGCCTGCTTACCGGACGGGGGTTCTGGTATCCGGTGAACCTCTTGGCCGGCATGACGATTCGCGGCGTCGACGCGGCTTCGCCCGAGGAGTTGATGCAATTCAACTCCGAGTGGTTTGCCTCCTCCTTGGTGATCCACGCCGTGATATGTACCGCATTTGGCGTCATCTATTCCTTGTTCTTGCCGAAAGCACGGCCGATTCCCGCGCCCCTGGCCTGGGGAGGTCTCGTGTTGCCCCTGTTGTGGACCGCCGCCAGCCACGGCCTGATGGGCGTGGTCAATCCGGTCTTGCAGGAGCGCGTGGACTGGCCGTGGTTCATCGTTTCGCAATTCGTCTTCGGTGTGACCGCCGCGATCGTGGTCGTCCGCTCCGAAATGATTGTCGTTCCGCCGGCCGGCGCCGGTCCTGACTCGCTCTCAGAATTTGTGCAGGGCTAACCGTGATTCGCGTACGAGCAACAACCAGAGTCGACGCGACATCTCGCTGCGTCTGTGCGCTCGTCGTCCTCGGGTCGTTCGCAGCGGGCTGCGACTTGCGCGGCCGGCCGAATCCCGACGATCGCCCCGTTCCTGCAAACGCGGTCGTCGATTTTGACACTTTGTATCGCGTGAACTGCGCCGGCTGTCACGGCGCGGAGGGAAGTTTTGGCGCGGCGCCGCCGCTCAACGATCAACTGTTTCTCGAGATCGTTCCCGATGAAACTCTGCACGAGGTCATCCGCCGCGGACGGGAGGGCACCCCCATGCCCGCGTTCAGCACGGAGTATGGCGGCACGCTCACCGACGAGCAGGTGCAGGCTCTGGCAAATGGCCTGAAGTCGCATTGGCTGGAAGGCGCGAAAAGCGAAGCCAAGAATGCGCCGGCGTATCTCGTCGGTAACGAAATGACGATCGGCGAAGAGACGGCGCTCGGCGCACAGCTCTTCGCCGATGCCTGCGCTGGTTGTCACGGCGAGAATGGCCAAGGAGGTAGCGCCGGTCCACTCGACGACGCATCGTTCTTGGCGCTCATCAGCGATCAGGCCTTGCGGCGGATCGTGATTACCGGTCGACCCGATCTTGGCATGCCGACGTTCGCCGGCGATGACGGTCGTGATGGGGATTTCAAGCCGCTCACCTCGCGACAAGTGTCGGCGATCGTGGCGCTTTTGGCCGAATGGCGCGCGGCAAGTCCTGCACAAGCTGGTCACGGGCCGCTGGTCGGCGAAGCACGGCACGGAGCAAAACAATGACGCCTTCTGACCAGCCCGGGGTTACTGCAGAGCCGGTGCGGCGACCGTTCTTTCGCCTGCTGACGTTCCTTACCGGAGGCATTGCGGCCGCCGCGGCCGGTATTCCGATTCTGCAATACTTCTTTTCGGAAAAGCCGAAAGAGACGATTTGGGTACCGCTAGGGTTGGCGAAGGATTTTCGTGAAGGAGAAACCCGGCAGGTCACGTTCGACAATCCGCTGCGTCAGCCGTGGGACGGCATCGTCGCGCACACGGGCGTCTTTGTTCGCAATGAAGGCGTTGATGGCCAGGGGAAGCCGCGTTTTCTGATCCTGGCCGCGAATTGTGCGCATCTTGGTTGCCCCGTCTCCTGGTTTCCACAGTCGGGGTTGTTCATGTGCCCCTGTCACGGCGGCGTTTACTACGCCAACGGCGCCCGGGCCTCGGGACCGCCGCCACGCGGGCTCTTTCATTGCGTGTGGCGCATCGAAGACGAGCGGCTCGAGATCCAGGCTCCGCATTATCCCACGTTGCAAGACACGCTTGATCGCGCGCGCGATTCGCGTGCACTCGCCTGCGATTCACACGACGCCAGTTCGCACGACGCCACTTTGCACGACGCTGATGAGCAACTGTCATGAGACGTATCTTCGCGGCCCTAGGTACATGGCTCGACAGTCGGCTCGGCTTCACCGAGACGATCTGGCCCATGATGCGGCATCCCATCCCCCGCGGCGCCGCGGGGCCGATGGGCTGGTGGTATGTCTTTGGCAGCGCGTCGATGACGCTTCTGATGCTGCAAATCGTGACCGGAATCGGCCTGGCGCTCGTCTACGTACCGGCGGCCGACAAGGCGTATGAGAGCCTGCTTTATCTCGATTACGAGCAACCGGCCGGCTGGTTCCTCCGCGCGCTGCACTACTACGCGGGGTCGGGCATGGTGGTGCTCGTGCTCGCCCACATGACGCAGGTGTTTCTGCACGGAGCGTACAAGTACCCACGTGAGTTGACCTGGATACTGGGCGTGGTGCTGCTGTTGTGCACGTTGGGCATGTTCTTCACCGGCCAGGTGCTTCGCTGGGACCCTGACGCCTACTGGGGCCTCGCGGTAGCCGGATCGATGGCGGGCCGTGTCCCTGTGATGGGGCCGCGCGTCGTGCAAATGGTGCTCGGCGGCGCGATCATCGGCGGCGACTCGCTCAGCCGCTTCTTCACGCTTCATGTGTTCGTCATCCCGGGCGCCTTGCTGATGGCGCTTGCCGTGCATTTATGGCTGGTGCTCAAGTGCGGCGTCAGCGCGCCGCCGGTCCCTGGCGAGATCGTTGATCCGCGCACTTACGACGCCGCCTATCATGACCAGCTCAAACGTGACGGCGTTCCCTTTTTCGGCGATGCGCTGCTGAAAGACATATTCTTTTCCTCGCTGGCGGTCATCGTCGTCGTGGCGCTCGCGGCGATGCTCGGTCCGAAAGGGCCCAGCGGTGTCCCCGATCCCGCGATCGGCGGCGCCAATCCGCGCCCCGAGTGGCCCTTTCTGTGGCTCTTTGCTCTTCTGTCGTTGAGCCCGCCGGAAACCGAGACGTTCATCATTCTGGTCTTTCCGGTGATCCTGATCGGACTGCTGTTCTTGGTTCCTTTTTTGAGCAATCGTGGCGAGCGCGCGCCCAGCCGGCGGCCAGTGGCCGTCCTCGCCGTCGTCGTCATTTACTCCGTGTTGGCAACATTAACGTACGAAGGAGCCACGGCTCCCTGGTCGCCCGATATGACAGCCTGGAGCGGCGCACCCGTGCCTCAGAGCATGATCGAAGGCAGCAGCCCGCTCCAACTGCAGGGCGCCGTCATGTTTCAGAACAAGAACTGTCGTAACTGTCACGCGCTGGAAGGGGTGGGCGGGAAGCGTGGTCCCGACCTGACGTTCGTCGGCGTGCGGCTCACGCGCGATCAGCTGATCGATCAAATCAGCAACGGCACGCCCGGCGGCGGGAACATGCCGGCCTATGGCCAGCAAATGCGCCCGGCCGAGATGACGGCGCTCGTGGCGTTTCTGGTCGCGAGGCGCCCCGAAAATGAACCGGCCGCGGATGATCCCGCCGTGCCTCAATCGGACGCCTCGACAAAACAAGCTTCCGTTGCCGGCCGCTCGCCGCACAGTGCTCTTGCTGATGACGGTCGTTCACCATGAACGAGACGTTGGATGCCTTCGTTCGCTCCTGGCCCTGGCATCCGTGGCTGTGGGCTTTTGTGGCGTTGAGCATCGCTATCTACGCGCGCGGCTTTGTCTATTGGCACGGGCGGGACCCGGCCCGCTGGCCGCTTGCCCGGCTCATGGCTTTCTTGGCCGCGATGATGAGCGTATTCTTGGCGCTCGGCTCACCGATCGAGCCATTCTCGGCCTTGCTGCTGGAGGTGCATATGCTCCAGCATCTGTTACTGATGATGGTCGCGGCGCCGCTTTTTTGGCTGAGCGCGCCCTTGTTCCCTTTTTTGCGTGGGTTGCCAGCGCCGGTGCGCATCTACTGGGTGATACCGTCATTGCGGTCGCGATTTCTGCGCGAGTTGGGCGCTCGTCTCACGCACCCTGTCACGGCGCTTGCGATTTATGTCGTGGCGACCTGGGGCTGGCACGTTCCTGTTATCTACGAATTGGCACTGCGGTCAACGGCGTGGCATTACGTGGAACATATGTGCTTTCTAACGGCCGCGCTCTTGTTCTGGTACGGCATCGTGCGTCCGTTTCCCAGCCGACCCCGGTGGTCCGCCTGGTTGGTATTGCCAGCGCTCCTCTTGGCCGACGTGCAGAACACGATTCTTTCCGCGCTCTTTACGTTTTCGTCGCGCCCCTTGTATCCCCATTACGCAAACGGTCCGCGCATTGGCGGGATCTCGGCTCTCGATGATCAGCTTGCCGCGGGCGTATTCATGTGGGTGCCCGGCTCGGTGGCGTTTTTGCTGCCGCTGTTCGTGATCGCTGCGCGATTGATGTACGGGCCGCGACCCGCCGCGGCGACGGTGACGAACCGCCGATCGTCGCAGTTGATGCAGTTGCCCGTGCTTGATCAGCCGCCATGGTCAGCTAGCGCGCTTGCGGCCCAGCAGCGAGGATTCGACCTGCTGCGCGTACCGCTGGTCGGACGATTTCTCGCTTGGCGACATGCACGAGTCGCGCTGCAACTGCCACTTTTGGCGCTGGCACTACTGGTGATGGGAGATGGTTTTTTCTCCGCGGCGCCGGGGCCGATGAATCTGGCCGGAGTGCTTCCCTGGATTCATTGGCGGGGAGTTGTGGTATTGGTATTGCTCGTGGGAGGTAACTTCGTCTGCACGTGTTGCCCTTTCACGCTGCCGCGACGATTGCTTGGCCGAGTTCTGCCCGAGGGGCGCGCCTGGCCGCAGTTTCTGCAAAATAAGGGCCTCTCGATCGCGCTGATGCTGGCGTTCTTCTGGGCTTACGAGGCGTATTCGCTGTGGAACAATCCCTGGTTGACCGCCTGGCTCGTGCTGGGATATTTCGTGATCGCTCTGGTCGTAGACTCGCTCTATCGCGGCGGGTCGTTCTGCAAGTATGTCTGTCCGATCGGCCAGTTCAATTTCGTCCTCTCACTGTGCTCGCCGCTGGGAGTAAGTATTCGCAATCCTCAAGTCTGCGCCACCTGCACGACGAAGGAATGCATTCGCGGTAGCCAGACGAGCCCGGGTTGCGAACTGGGGCTCTTCCAGCCGCGCAAGCAGGGCAACATGGATTGCACGTTTTGCATCGACTGCATACACGCCTGCCCACACGAGAACGTCGGCGTGCTTCGCGCCAGCCGCGCGGCGTTATGGCAATCGTGGTCGAATGCGAATATTCGCACCGATCATGCCGTGCTGGTCGCCGTGATTGTCTTCGCGGCATTCGCCAATGCGGCCGGTATGGTCGCCCCGGTGCTTGCCTGGCAGGATCGGGTCGTGCAATCGATCGGCCTCGACCACTTGACGTTGGCAACGCTCAGTTTTTTGCTGCTGTTCGTCGTGCTGCCGACGACCTTGACCGGTATCGTCGTGGCCCTAAGCGCTCGCTCGGTGAGCAAATGGCGCGAGACCTTGTGCCGCTACGGTTACGCGCTCTTGCCGCTGGGATTCGCGATGTGGCTGGCCCATTACGGATTCCACCTTGCGACTAGCTACGGCAGCATCGTGCCGACCACGCAGCGATTCCTCGCCGACCTGGGCCTGGCAGGATTCGGACGACCGCGTTGGGCCTTGTCGTGTTGCGTCGCCGTCGCCGATTGGATCCCCCGCGCCGAGATTCTGGCTCTCGACGTCGGGCTGCTCGCCTCGCTGTACATCGCCTATCGCATCGCGGTCAGGGACCGCGCGCGATTGTTGCTTCGAGAGTTCATTCCCTGGGCGCTGCTCTGCCTGGCACTGTTCGGTGCCGGCGTATGGATCGTTCTTCAGCCCATGGAAATGCGAGGCATGCTCCCGAGCGCCGCCAGTACGATGGCAAGGCTGAATCCATGAAACATTGTTTCGAAATAACGATCCTGCTTCTGGCGGCCCTGTATGCCAGGTCTGCCCGCGCCGATGGTGGTACTGTGCTGATCGCTGCCGATCGCGAGGATTACCGGATCACGGTGCTTGCGTCGCCGACGCCGCTTCGGGCAGGACCGATCGATATCAGCGTGCTGGTTCAAGAGCACGACACCGGACGGGTGGTAGCAGACGCAACGGTCGAAGTTGTCCTAAGGTCGAGCGACGCAAACCAGCGGCCCTTGCAGGCACTGGCGACGAGCGAAGCCGCGACCAACAAGCTTTTCCGCGCAGCGTTATTCAATTTGCCACGGCCGGGGCGCTGGGAACTATCGACCCTCGTGACCGTCGACGGTCAGCGGCTTACGGTCGACGCCGACGTGGACGCGGCCGCGGCCTTGCCACGCTTTTCCGACCTCTGGCTCTGGACGGGTTGGCCGCTGATGGCAATCGCGCTATTCGCCGCGCATCAAGGCCTCGTCTATCGGTCGCGGCGAAGCAGGGGTTGACAAGGTGGCCGCGCCGTTCAGCTCCCCAGCGGCTGCCGCTGCGGTCTCAGGCGTCGGCCGTACCTTCCGATATTCTGATGGCTGTGCCGCCAGCCCCAGGCAATCAGGTATAAGACGTTCGCAATTTGCCGCGATCCACACGAGAATGGCATAAGGTTGATCGCCGCGCTCTCCAAAGCCATCATATTGGATGCACTAACTTGCCACCGCGATCTGCATGAAGGGCCGAGCAAGCCGCGCGGAAATCGCACATGAGCAAACCGGGGATCTCACACGTTGCTCGGAGCGCTTTCAGGAAGCGGCCCATGTAACGGCGGCAAATTGACGCCCCGCGGAGCAGCGAGCCGGCCGCATGAGCATCACGTCACTCGAACAATCGACGACCGTCGTGCCTGGCGATCGCGGTGTGGGCCATCCGCCCCCCTCCGCCCCTCGGCCGTCGCGTTCGGGCGACCGGCTATATCGCATCATCTGGCGCTGGCATTTCTATGCGGGAATGATTATCGCGCCGGTGCTGATCGTGGTCTCGGCCACGGGTGCGCTCTACATCTTCAAGGACGAGCTGGAGGGCGTGCTGCATCCGGGAGTAACGTATGTCGAACCGGCAACCGAGCGCGCTTCGTACGAGCAGCAATTGGCTGCGGCCCGCGCCGCTGTTGGCCCGGACTATAAGATCGGGTTGATGCAAGTGTTCATGAACCCCAAGCGGGCCACCGCCCTGGCCATGGGAGGCAAAACCTTCCAGTTCGGTTATGTCGATCCGTATCGCGGGCACTATCTCGGTTCTATCGAGAAGGGAGGCTTCTCCGACATCGTGCTCGATCTGCACCGAACATTGTTTCTGGGAACGACGGGCCGGATCATCGTCGAACTCACCACTTGCTGGACGATCGTGCTCGCCGTGACGGGCATCTATCTGTGGTGGCCGCGGAAAGCGAATCAAGTGTGGGGCGTGTGGCTACCGCGATTGCGGCGCAAGCCTTATGTGATCCTGCGCGACTTGCACACTGTAAGCGGCATCTACGTGGCCGTGATCGCGATCGTGATCGCACTGACCGGCCTGATCTATACCTACGTGTGGGGCAGCGGTTTTCAATACGCCGCGCGGAAGACCGACGCCTACGACATGTTTTCCAAACCGATGCCGTCGAAGTCTCCGCCCGAGGCCCCCGAGGTGGCAATCGATCGGATCGTGGAAATCGCGCAGCAAAGGATGCCGGGCAACAACTTGAGCATCTGGTTTCCGCGGGCCCCGAACGCGGTATACCTGGTGACAGCCAACAACGAGCGCGGCCCGGGGGTCAACGAGATCCTGTTCATGGACCGCGCCACAGGCGAGATCCTGGAGGATCGTTACAACAGTCAGACGAAGATGTTTTACTGGCTGGGAACGTGGAATTTTCCTCTGCACGTCGGCACGATTTGGGGACTGCCGAGCAAGATTCTGTGGTTCGTGACGTGCCTGATCCTCATGGCGGCTCCCGTAACCGGCATTTGGATGTGGTGGGAGCGCCGCCCGACGGGCCGCCTCGGTCTTCCCCGTCGCGTGGATGCCCGCCGCCCCCGCTGGCTTGTCGCCACCGTCATCGGCACGAGCCTTCTGCTTCCGGCCCTCGGCCTTTCGGTGGTGGCGGTGCTGTTGGGAGAGCAACTGCTGTCGCGCTTGCGAAGGTGACGAATGCCGTGATTTCGAAAAACTGATCTAAACGAAGGCAGGTAGATCATGTCAAATCCGTCGTCCGCCCTCGCCATCCCCGATTCGCAGCTTGCGAACGAGGCCACGGGCATCCTGCGCGAATACTCCACCGAGCTACTTATTAATCACTCCCTGCGCGTCTATTTGTTCGCGGCCGAGCAGGGCCGTCAACAAAATCTGCGCTTCGACGCGGAACTCCTTTATATCGCCGCGGTATTTCACGATCTCGGTCTGACCAAGCAGTTCTCGAGCCAGGACGAACGCTTCGAGGTCGATGGTGCAAACGCCGCCCGAGAGTTCCTTACCGCACGTAACGTTCCTGAAGTGCGTCTGGAAACCGTCTGGCAAGCCATTGCCCTACACACGACTCCGGGCGTCACTCATCACATGCGTCCCGAGGTGGCTCTGCTCTATACGGGCGTCGGTCTCGACGTGCTCGGAAGTGGATTCGATAAGTTTCCCGCGGAGTTGCGCGATGAAATCGTCGCCCGCTATCCTCGCAAGCGTTTCCGAGAAGAGTTCATCAAGGAGTACTTCGCTGGCTTTGCCCACAAGCCGGAAACTACCTACGGCACCGTCAACGCCGGCGTGTGTGAACGCTACATCACCGGCTTTCGAAGTCCGAACGCCTGCGACTTGATCGCGGCGTCCCCCTTTTCAGACTCCGAATAGGAAAACCTTGCCGAGTGAAATCCGCTCACAGCAAAGCCGTTCTATTCAGATCGATCGCCTCTCAAGAATCTCCCGATCTAGGTTTCGCATAGGGCGCCAGTCCGGGGATGCGTTCCGACCCGGCAGGGACCTGCAGGTTTGCACCTTCGAAGTCGTCGGTCGCTGGCTCGAAGCGGCCACCCAGATGCTGGTGCAGGAATCGTTCGGCGACTGCCCAGAACGAGATCCAGCTTTCTGGCTGACTATAGTCGTGTCCTTCGTCGGGATAGACGAGGTAGGTCACGTCTTTGTCATGCTTCTCAAGTGCCGAAACGAAAAGATCGGAGTGCTGCTTGGGAACCACGGCATCTTTGCCGCCGTGTGTCACCAAGAGCGGGCTCTTCACGCGTTCGGCCGAACCGAGCGGCGACTGGCGACGCAACAGCTCGAGCCCGTCGGGCGTCTGAGGATCGCCGATGCGCTGTGCGGTGTCGCGCCACAACACGTTCATGCGGCGCGCAAACCGTTCCAGATCCGATAGTCCATACATGGACATTCCGCAGGCGAATTCGTCGGGATAGAAGGCCAGCGTGGCGAACGTGGAAAGCCCACCGAAAGACCAACCCCAGATGCCGATTTTCTCTCGCTCGGCGATGCGCTGGTCGACGGCCCAGTGCGCCATATCGACGAGGTCTTGCTGCGACTTACCTCCCCACTCGCGCCAGCCTTGCTCCATGAACGACTTGCCAAAGCCGCCGGCGCCGCGAAACTCGACGCGCAGCGCCGCGTAGCCGCGGTTTGCCAACAGCTGCAAACAGCGGTTGGTAAGCCAACTGTCCCACGGGTACGCCGCGTCGGGACCGCCGTGGACGTACAAGAGCGTCGGCGCGTCGGGCAAGCCGTCGCCGTTGGCATCGCTTCCCGGAGGCAAATACAGATGGCATGGCAGGCGAAGGCCGTCGCGCGTCGTGGCCACATGCGCGAACCGCTTCGCCATGGGAAATCGATCGAGCGCGCGGTATGCCGAAAAGAGCGGCCGGACGGTTTTCTGCGACCGTTCGTACACGTGAAATCGCGCTGGTCCCCCGTCGAGAGGAACGACCAGCCAGGCCCGATCTTGGACGCTGATCCCCACTGTGCCAACCGGTCCGCCGAAGTGTTTTTCGAGTGGCGCAAAGTCGGCGCGCACCGATTCGTCGATCACGTAGCGGCGTAGCTGGTCGAATTGCGCTGTGGCGGACAACACACGCCCCGTCATCCGATCAACAACTGCTACGGGACGCATATCGGCATCGGCGTCGGTGGCCAACACGGTTTCGCGCCCGGTCGCCAGCTCGACGGCCAGCAGTGCCGACTTGTCGCGGCCCGTATTGTCGACCAGATACAGAACTTCGCCCGCCGCATCAACGCCGACGACACCTTGAACACCAGAGCCGGGGGCGCGCCCGGTATTGGAGCAATCCTTGTCGAGCGTTCGCACGGGCACCCACTTGTCGTCATCGCCGGTCGCGGCGCGTTGCAGCAGCTCGAGCTTTCCCTCAGGCCCGACCTTCTCGGCAACGCGCGGCCGGAAGCGCGCGTCGAAGTACACGGTGCGGAACTCCTTCGTACGTTCCATGACAAGCGATTTTTCCGCGGTGATCAGATCGATTTTCCACAGATCGTGAACCCGCGGATCGCGATCATTAAGCGCCACGAGTGCCTGCCCAGGCAGCTCGCTGCTCAATCGCTCGAGTCGCGCACTGACGCCGCGAAGGGGCGTCAGGTCGATCGGTGAAGCGCCCGAGGACTCGCAACTTGCGAGCCGCACACCGTCGCGGACCTGCTGTTGTACGAGCAGGCGCTTTCCGTCGGCCGACCACCAAAGACCCGATGGTTCGCCGTTTTCGAGTAGCGTCACGCGCGTTCGCGCTTCGGGATCGTCCACGGGCGCGACCCAGGCCGATCGCGAGTTGTCCTGAATCTCGATGTAAGCAATCCGCTCCCCATCAGGACTCAGCGCAGCGACGGGCCGGTCGGCGTCGGCAAAGAGAGCACGGCGCGGGATCAGAGTTGTGTCCGCGATAACTGGCGCGGAACCGACGATTACTACGCAACCGATAACAGCCGTGAGGCGCACTCCTTTACATAGGCGTCGCGAGGACTCGGGAGGCGGGCGGCGCAAAAGGTGACACGCCCACATGCGCCGCTCAGTTTGTACGTTCATTGATTTTTCGCTCCTGCTTTCAACGGTGCGTCCCCGCAATCGCAATGTCACGCGTATTCTCGCCCAACAATTTCCCAAATATCTGGATCAACACACCAAGCTGCGAGTCGCTCCGCAATGTCGTGCACCGAAACTGGAATTCCTTCGGCGGGAATACGTTGCTGATCGTGCGGGCGATCCCACCTTCTAGTCTCTCTGAGCACAATGCGGCCGTCACTATGCAGGGTGAGGATCGCATCGATATCGAGATTCACGGGGGCGCGAAGGCTACTCACTCCGAGTGTAAAGACGAACGGATTCGCACCCTTATTTAATTGAGCCCATCCAGCTGAACTTGGGCGATTAAGCTGGACGAACATGCGAACGGCAAATCCGCGGTGCGGGCGACCGGCTGCCTCGATCCAAAATTCGAGAATCTGCGCACTCGATTGTTTTGTGTCGGTGAGCAGTGGTTCACGACCACTGCCGAAATCGCCGTCCTTTTTATTACGGATCGTGCATTGCGGTAGCTCTACCTCTAGCCTGCGCACGAGGCCCCATATGGAGTCTCTGACTATCTCGGCGAAAGCGACCGCAGCGGGGTATGCCGATTCGATAACACGCCGGTCTTCTTCTTTTCGCAGTGCATCGATTGCAGCCGCGTCAGCTAATCCGCTAAGAATTCCCTCGCCGTTTATTGTCGGGTTGGCGGGCGTTGGTGGCGTTTTGCGGGGAAAGTATAGACCGATTAACTCGACTAGGGCACGCCCATCCTTTGGCGACAACTCTTCCGCGTTGCACTGTGCCGCGATGGCTTGCAGCTTTTGTATTGTCCGTGGGGGCAGCCTTTCATCGAAACGCACGAAGCGCCAGTCCACCGGCCGCTGCCAGTAGTGTTTGGCCGGCAGCTCGGCCTGGAGCATCCACAGCATCACCTGGCAGACTTCGAAGATATCGAACCAAGACGAAACCGTTTCCAGCCGCCATTGCATACGACTTGGGCTGTACCGCGTGTTGCCGACCGCTTCATCGAGCGGCGTGATACGCTGCTCGTCGTCGACGTGCGCAACTCCAAAATCAATGAGCACTGGTGTGACCGCGACGCCGTCATTCATCACGACCAAGTTTTGCGGTTTTATGTCGCGATGCACGATCCCTCGAGCATGGCACTCCGCCAAGCCTGCGGCAACCGACCGCAGCAGCTGTACTGCTTCAGAAACAGCGTCCTCTGGTGCATCGATCAAGGCCTCACGCCGCCGCTCCCAATAGAGGTTGAACGGTTCCCCGAGACGGCTGATATACCAGCAGGCCTCGGATGCCGTGCAGTCAAGCAATTCCATTACATTCGGATGTCGGAGCTCGGCAAGAATGCGCAACTCTCGATGAAATCGCTCAACGAGTATTGGCTCGGCATTTGTGGGAAGACAGCGGAAGACCCCTCTAGCGCCGTCGGAGCGTTCAACAACCACAGTTCCAGCGTGCCCTCCCTGCGGCCTTGTTATAGCGATCTCGCGCCAGCTTGGAAGTGAAAGGGAAGCGAATAATTCGCGTGCTGCTGCGGCTCTTTTCTCGCGTGTGTTTGCCATACGCTACTCGGTGCCGAGAACACCTCGGGCAACAGCTTCGAAAGTCATGGCATCACCTCGTTTTGCCCCCGGTAATCAAATTCGCCTCGACGCGATCCACGCGGCCCTATGATACCACATCCAATGATCCGGGCACCGATAGGGCCGCGCGACCTCGATACGTTCAGAAATTGTAATCGTCGTATGGGACGGTTATAGTGCGCGCCACGCGTGACCTCTTGGCGGCCTTGTGGGGAGACTCGTGCTTTGGAGACGGAGGGGCAAGCCGCGCGTTTCCTCCTTTCCAAGGGCTATGGTTACGTTCCTTCTGTTCGATGCACGCGAAGGTACCCATCGGTCATGAAGCGAATCGGTCTTTCCTCGTTCAAACCGGCGCGCTTGAAGCTGTTTATCGGACTCGCTCTTTTGTTCAGCGCCCGTCAGGCGGGAGCCCAGGTCGAAGATAAATTGCTCCAGGTCGAGCGCACCGCCTGGCCTGAAGAAGCGCACTGTCTGGAAATGTTTTCCGCGATGAGCGAAGGGCCGGACGGTCGCGTCTACGCGGGCACGTGCAACGCCGTGAAGATCGGCGCGAAACTTATTGCCCTGGATCCCAAGACCAGGAAGCAAGAAATCCTTGCCGACATGCAGGAAGTTTGCGGCGAACTGGGTGCCAAGACCTTTCCCCAGAGCAAGATTCACTCGCAAATCTGCTTCGACCATGACGGTGTCGCGTGGTTCGGCACTCATTCCTACGACTGGAACACGCTCGATCAGTTCCAGAAGTCGCCCGAGGATTATGCCGGCGGCCATCTCGTTACCTACGATACGCGGAGCCACAAAGCAACCGATCTCGGCATTCTGGCCCCTCACGAGAGCATCATGAGCCTGGCGTTGGCGGAACGCGTTGGCAAGGTCTATTGCATCCTTCATCCGACCGGGCGATTCGTCGTGTATGACATCAAGACAAAGAAAACTGCTGACAAGGGCGCAATACTGGGCTACCCTTCGCGGACCATCGCAACGCTCAAGGATGGGCGCGGTATCACGTTCACGGTGCATGGCGACGTCGTGCGCTATTCGCCAAAAGACGACAAACTCGAAAAGTTGAACGTCACAGTTCCGCTGTTCGGCACTGAGACCGATCGCACCCATAACAATCCCTTCGCGCTGGCCCTAAGCTCCGACGACAAACGGTTGTATGGCATTGGGTGGACGAGCGGGTTGTTGTTTGAGTACCTCCC
>DASZWQ010000125.1 GCA_035546535.1 Pirellulales bacterium
TACAAAGACAAGAAGGCCAAGGGCATCAACGCCGACGCGGGCTTGTTCACATATCCGGTCCTGATGGCGGCCGACATCCTGATCTACGACGCCAACACCGTGCCCGTCGGTGAAGACCAGGTGCAGCACATTGAAATCTGCCGCGACATCGCCGGCAGTTTCAATCATCATTTCGGCGAGACATTCGTACTGCCCAAGGCGAAGTTGCTCGACGGCTCGGCCCGCGTGCCCGGCACCGACGGCGAGAAGATGTCGAAAAGCTACAACAACACGCTCGAGCTGTTCGAGCCCGCGGCGGCGCAGCGCAAGAAAATCATGCGCATCACGACCGATTCGCGCCCCATGGAGGATCCCAAGGAGCCGGAAGGGGACCATTTGTTCCAGCTCTTTTCGCTATTCGCCGGCGAGGCCGAACGATCCGAAATGGCGGCTCTGTATCGCCGTGGCGGATTCGGCTACGGCGACGTCAAAAAGGCCTTGGCCGAACAGGCTGAAAAGTTTTTTGCCGAGCCGCGGGCTCGCCGCGCCGAGTTCGAGGCTCATCCCGAGCGGATCGCCGAGATCCTGGCCGACGGAGCCACCCGCGCCCGCAAGAAAGCGTCGGAAGTCTTGAACCGGGCGAAGAAGGCGTGCGGCTTGAGTATCTCATAGGTCACGACCGGCGAAGGGTGGCGACCCCTCGCGCGGATTAGCCTCTCGCTGATCTGGCTTCGCCGCTGTTCCGTGTTAGGCTGGCGGAGGATAAGAAGCACGTCGCTGCCAGGAGACGTTGTGATGAATCGCTTATCGCGCACCTTCTGTGTTTGCTTTTCGCACCTGCTCGCTTCCATCGCCTTGGCGCAGGAGCCAATTGCGATAGTGGCGGCGGACTCGACCCCCGCCGCGCCTGCCAATGACGAGGCGACGCAGACCCGCGTACGCGAATTGGTCTACGTCCTGCGCAATCACCGCGTTTTCGAGCGCACGGATCAGTGGGCCAGCGCGATTCGAGAACTGGCGACCATCGGACGGCCGGCGCTTCCCGAGCTGCTCCTGGAGCTCAAGTCGACCCGGCGAAACGCGACGCTGCGCGGCCTGTTCTTTACCCTGCGAGTCATGAATGACCCACGATCGATCGATGCCGTCGTCGCCGCGATTCCGAAAGTTCTCGAGATCAAAGGCGGTTCCGATTGCGGCCTGAACGTCTTGGATCCAGAATTGCGACAGTTCATGAAGCAGCATGAGGATTTTCCGTCGAGCGACAATTCGGTCAGTTATGGTCGGCCAATCAATGAAATCCTGGCCACGCTTCACAAGCTATACGGCGAGCCTCTTCCAGATTTCAAGGAGAATAGGAACCCGCCGACGTGGAGTGTCGACTACTGGCAAGAACGATGGAAGAAGGAGAACGCGTCACGAAAGGAGACTGAAGAGGATCAAATCCGACTACCCATGCGGAATGAAGACCTCGTCGAGCGCGACGGCGTACGACGCTTTGGCCCGCTCTTTCCAACAGGCGTTGACCAACATCTCGGTCCGGTCGTCGACGTCGTCTTAAATAGCCAGTATGCCGATAAACCTGCATGCCTCGACCTGGACACGGGCCGCGCCTATGAGTACTTGGAGGGTTTGCATCACAACGCCGGCGACGCTGAGAAACAACTTAGCCATGTGAAATGGGCCACGAGCCATGGAGTTGATGTCATTCAGCATGTACTGAGGGACGTACACCTCTGGATGATTGCCAACGAGCGTTGGGATTCACTGGATTCCGAGGTGCGGTCGGGCAAGCCGCTGGACCGGGGGAACGAGGCATCGGACTTATTTCTACCCAATGGAGAAACGCAGGCGACATTCCTATTTACCACGCGTGAGGGGGCACAGGGCGCCCTGCGACTCGTTCTCGCCGATGGCATCAAGGGCAACCGCACGCTGCAGTACCGGCTATGGAACCGGGGCAAGATGGCGCGCTTCAACCGCGACGAGGAGCCTGTGCGCGATTCCGGCGAGTGGCAACTGTTGAAGCGCGTCACGCTGGCGGGCCCCGGGTTTGAAAAGGAATGCTTGTACGACTTCGAAAGCGCGAGTGCCAAAACCCTTCCCAAGTCGATCTTCGCGGCCGACACGCTGCCAGACCTTGATGAACTGCTGAAGAATTGGGGATTGTTCCACAATGACCGCATCGCGTCGTGGGCAAAAGAACAAGGCATTGATCTGGCCGCGAGCCGCACGAACGTTGCAGGACAAGGTCCGCTCCAGCTTCACAACGTTCACGACGGTCAAACGATACAGCTCTTGATGCTCAGTGCTCGCCTAGTGCGCGTTTCTGACGACGCGATTGGCAAACTGACATTGCGCCACGGCCGCGATATTCTGGACCGCTATCCATCGCAGTTTCGCTTGGCTTACCTGACGCCCTCCCTTCAATGCGCCGATCCTTCGGCGACCTACCTCTTCGAGACCGAATCGGGGCTGATCGGCCTTCTCCGGATCGTCAAAATCGGCGAGAGGCTGTCTTCCATCACTTTCGATTACGAACTGGCCAATGTGCCTCGCGAGTGATGGCATGCCGGTCGACGATCGCATTTTGAAGTCCCATGCCTTCCTGCCTTGGGAAGCTGGGACGGCCGCACCACCATTCTGATTTGTGTCGGCCTTTGTGGTGCAGGTGTCTCGCCTGCGTCTTTGCGCCGCATGAAACGCGAGCGATGCTTGCTCTCTGCCGGCTGCGGTCGTAGACCCTGTCGGCTATTATGGAACAGTCAGGCTTGCCATGTTCGGGGCCTGCCCTCTCCATCAATAGCCGAAACGGGACAGACTGTGAACAAAGACGGCAATTTGCCAGGCAATATCGTGGGCATTGGCACCGACATCGTCGAATGCCTGCGCATCGCGCAGATGATCGAGCGGCATGGCGACCTGTTCATCAATCGCGTCTATACGCCGCTAGAAATCGGCTACTGCCAAAGCCGCAAGGCCTCGACGCAGCACTACGCCGGCCGTTGGGCCGCCAAAGAGGCGATTCTGAAAGCCATCGGCACCGGCTGGCGGCGCGGCATCAGTTGGCGCGACGTCGAAGTGCGCAACGACAAGTCGGGCCGCCCCGTCGTCGGCATGCGCGGCGGAGCGCGCGACGCCGTCGAGCACTTGGGCATTCGTAAGATCCTGGTGTCGATCTCCCATTGCCGTAGCCACGCCACGGCCTATGCGATTGCCATCGGTCGCAAGCCCAAGCGGAAGAAAAGGACCCCAGAATAACGGTCCAACTGGGATGGATGCGGCCGTTTCTCGCGACAACGTAAGCTTAACAGGGCCCTCATGCGCCTGCTGCGAATGGGGCGCGGCGTTGTTACGATATTGCGCAACGTCGGCACCTCGGTCGACGGCCATCCACCAAAAGCCACGAGCACTTCATGCCATCATCCCTCGAACGATTGCCTATCCTGCCGCACCTTCTGGCCATTGCCATCATCGCGGTTGTCACCGCGGGTCTGGTCCGCGCTGCCGACGACAAAGCCGAGAGAATGGCCTCGACCCACTTTCCCGCCGCCATGGTTGACTGGGTTCCCTACGAAAAGAACCCCGTTTTCACCGCCGCCGGCGCCGACCATTGGGACGTGAAGATTCGCGAGCGCGGCTGGATCTTGCGCGACGGCGATAAGTACCTGATGTGGTACACGGGCTACAACGGCCAGAAGACGGGGTTCAAGATGCTCGGACTGGCCACGAGCGACGACGGACTCACGTGGACGCGCTACCCGAAGAATCCGATCTACGACCAGCATTGGACCGAGGACATGATGGTCGTGAAACAGGGGGGCACGTTCTATATGTTCGCCGAAGGTTTTCGCTTCGGTCGTGCTTATCCCTTCGCCGGACGGCTGCAGGACGAGCCGCATCTGCTGACTTCGGCCGATGGCATCAAGTGGACGCGCCCTGGGCCACTCGAATTCCGCAATAGCTCTGGCATCAAAGCGGGCGGCATCTACGGCACGCCCGTCGCTTGGTTTGAGAACGACCAGTGGTACCTGTTCTACGAGAAGATGGACCTTGGCGTGTGGCTCGCCCGCTCGCGCGATTTGCGCGATTGGACTAACGTCCAGGATGAGCCTGTGATCATGCCAGGCCCCGGCGATTACGACAATCGTTTGATCGCGCTGAACCAGATCGTGAAGTACAAAGGCCGCTACTACGGCTACTACCACGCCATGGGAGATAGCGAGCCGGGCAAATGGTCGACCTGCGTGGCCGTGTCCGACGACCTGCGCACCTGGCACAAATATCACAACAATCCGCTCGTGAAGAACAACAAATCGAGCGGCATCCTTGTGCCCGACGGCGAAGGATTCCGCATGTACACGATGCACGACCAGGTCGATCTTTACTTCCCGAGGAAGCCATGAGTCGCATGCTAAGGCTGCCGCACGGTTGGCCGTTCGTTTTTGGACCGATGCTCGCGGTCGCGCAATTCCTCATAGGCGAGTCCTACCATTGCGCCGCGGCGGACACTCCTGTCGCGGCGACGGTCATCGACGTTACGACGCCCATGCCGCCGCCGGAATGGGCGCTACTCGAGCGCGAGCTGCTGCGTGCCGCAAGCGCGGGGTGCGAGCAGTACTTCGAGCGTTATTTCGACGACCGCGGTTACCTGGAATGCGTCGAACGCTGGGGGGGCGACGACGGGCCTGACGATGCCATCGAGTGTCTCGCCGACTGGCCCCTGCTCTACGCGCTCGGCGGATCGCCACGCGTTTTCGAACTCTACAAAAAAGGATGGGAAGGACACCTGCGGCAGTACACCGCGGCGAAGACCGTCGACGTCGAGATGGCGCGCGACGGCATGTACTACAAGGAATTTCCCGTATCGCTCGATTGGCTGCACCACGCCGAAGGGTTGACGGCGTTCATCAATTCCGCGCTGGCCGATCCGAACGACCCGGCATTCCAGCGGCGTATCCGCCGTTTTGCCGGACTATATCTCGGCGAAGAGCCGGGTGTCGTGAACTACGATCGGCAGCACAAGATCATCCGCAGCCTGTTCAACGGCAGCCGCGGGCCGCTGTTGCGCAAAGCCACGGGGCTGGATTGGGCGGGCGATCCGATCGAGGTCGAAGGGCGCTTTGCCCCGGCCCACGGCGAGCGCAGCTATGCCGAGATGGTTGCCCACTTCAAGGATTACAACGACATCGTCGGCGACCATCCGCAGAATCTTTGCGCGACGAGCCTCGCGACCGTGGCGTTCATGCTCGACCACGAGCCGAAGTACCGCGACTGGGTGCTGGAGTACGTCGATGCCTGGGTCGACCGAATGAGATCGAACAACGGGATTATTCCCACCAACATCGGCCTCGACGGTTCGATCGGCGGCGAATGCGGCGGGCGCTGGTATGGCGGCGTCTACGGCTGGGGCTTCACGGTCATTACGCCGCAAACCGGCGCGCCGGCGAATCGCAACACGCACGCTCTAGGCTTGAGCGGTTTTGGCAATGCCACCCTGCTTACCGGCAACACAAAATACGCCGACGCATGGCGGGCGCAGATCTCGGCCGTCAACGCGCAGTCGAAATCGGAAAACGGCCAAACGGTGTACCCGCAGATGTATGGCGACCAGGGGTGGTACGCGTACAGCCCGTCTAAGTACAGCCATGGCGTCAACGAAACTGCCTACTGGTCGATGAAGCCGGACGACGCCGGGCCATTGCCGGACGGCGGTTGGCAGGCGTTTCTCGCCGGCCGGCAGCCCGCCTATCCGGCGGCGGCGCTGCGCGCCGACCTGGAGACCCTCCGCGCTCACATGGCCTCGGTCAACAACGACAAAACGACCCCTGACACGCGTCTGGCGGATGATCCCCTACCATTCAGCCCCGCGGTGACGACGGCGCTTGTGAATCTGACTTTGGGCGGACTCTATCCAGGCCACCAGGCGACGCCTTTGCACGCACGAGTGCGCTATTTCGATCCCGTGGGTCGTCGCCCCGGACTACCTGATGGCGTATCAGCCCTGGTCGAAAAACTTTCGGCCGATGGCGCTACTTTGACTTTGGTCAACGTCGACGCCGTCTCGCCGCATTCCGTGATCGTGCAAGGAGGCGCCTATGGCGAGCATCAGATAACAGGCGTCTCGATCGATGGCAAGCAACGCTCTGTCGGCGGACGCTCGTTTGTCGTGCACTTAGCGCCGGGCTGCGGGACACAGCTTGCCCTCGATGTGCAGCGTTACGCCAATCCCCCTTCGCTTGTGCAGCCGTGGGACGACGATTTGTAACCCGTCGTGGCCGCTCAGCCGCGCGAGTTTGGCGAGTACTGAGCCTTCGGGTAAGCCACGGCCCGAATTGCCGGCATGACCGGCGCAACCGGCTCGTTGACCGCACTGTTTCAGTCAACCACAATCAATGATTCACCGTCCACTCGGGCGAAGCTGAGCGGTCTGCCTCCGAGGCAGGGCCGGTCTGCGTCATGCTCATCTCGAGGTACCCGGCCCGCTAACGCCCCGTTCGTCCCCCGATGCTCTTCCAGACCTACGAATTCGTAGTTTTGATGCTGGTCGTTCTGGCCGGCATTGTCGTGCTGCGACGGGCCACTGCGCAGCACTGGATGTTGCTGGTCGCCAGTTACGTTTTCTACGCCTGGTGGGACGTGCGGTTTCTGATTCTGCTGCTGCTCACTTCGATGATCGACTATTCCGCCGCCTTGGGCATTTACGGCGTGCGGCTGCGTCGGGGCGAATTGGCGCGGCTCAGTGCGCTGTTGATCGCCGGAGCCTACCTGACCCTTGGGCTCAATTGGCCCGCCGTGCAGCGCGGAACGACGCACGTCACCCTGGCCGAGTTTTTCCAACCCGGCTGGGCCAGCGCCTATTGGGCCATTCTGGCCATTGCGGCCTTTGCCGCCGTCGGTCCCGTGATCTACACCCAGTATTTCCGACTGTCCGAAAACGGCCGTCGCAACGCCTTTCTGGCCACCAGCATGGTCGCCAATCTGGTCATCCTGGGCTTTTTCAAATACTTCAATTTCTTTCGCGACAACCTTGTCGGCCTGGGGCACATGCTGGGCTACGACTGGGTGCCCCCCGCGCTGGATGTCGCGCTGCCGGTAGGCATCAGCTTTTACACCTTCGTCACGATGAGTTACGGCATCGACGCCTATCGCGGCGACATCGTGCCCGAGCGGTCGTTCCTGCGGATGGCGCTTTTCGTGTCGTACTTTCCGCACCTCGTTGCGGGCCCGATCATCCGCCCCGAGCAGTTGTTGCCCACGCTGCACAAGCCCTGGACTTTGACTTCGGAGCGCTTTTTGAGCGGGCTGCACCTGTCGATCGTGGGCATGATCAAAAAGGTGCTCATCGCCGATTCGATCGCTCCCTTGGTCGAAGTGCTCCTGGGAGATCCCCTCGGTCAGCCCAGCATCGCGATCATGCTGGGGGCGGCGCTATTCGCCGTGCAGATCTATTGCGATTTCTCGGGCTATACCGATGTGGCCCGCGGCGTCAGTCGCATGCTCGGCGTCGAGCTGCCGCTGAACTTCAACTTCCCTTATTTCAGCACCTCGATCACCGAATTCTGGCGCCGCTGGCATATCAGCCTGTCGAGTTGGCTGCGCGATTACCTGTACATACCGCTGGGCGGCGGCCGCGTCGCGCTACCTCGAATTTATTTCAATCTTCTCACGACCATGGTGCTGGGCGGATTATGGCACGGGGCCAGTTGGAATTTTGTCATCTGGGGAACCTATCAGGGCGTGCTCCTGTGTATCAATCGCTTTTTTAGCGAGTGGAAGCAGAAGAGCCAGCGCCTCACCGCGCTCTTCGAGCAGCCCGCCATGCAAGTCGTGTGCTGGGCGGTGACCATGTATTTTGTACTATTGGGTTGGTTGATCTTTCGGGTCACGAACCTCGAACAATTGCTCGTGGCCATGAAGTCGTACGTATTCTTCGACGGTCGATGGCAGCTCACCGGGCTGGGGTTGGACTCCGCCTCGGCCCTCGTACCGCTCGCCACGTTTGCCATTTTCATCGTGCTACACGCCTGGAGCTTCTTCGCCATTCGCTGGGCCGAACTGCTGGATCGGTTGCCCAGCCGGCTGTTGCCGATTTGCTACGTGCTGGTGGCCTGGCTCTTTTACGTGGCCTGGCCCGTGGCAAACGCCCCGTTCATCTACTTCCAGTTTTAGCCCTGCACGTTTTCGCCCTGCACAAGCCACAACCCGAGCGACCGCGTGGAATTCGATCGCATGACTCTGACTCGAGATAACCTGCTCAAGGTGGTGCAATCCGTCGTGGCGCTGGTTGCGTTTGTCGCGGCCGTGGAAATCGCGCTGCGCCTGGCCGGCATTGCCTATCCACCGAAGATGTTCACGGACCCTGTCGTGGGTTTGATCTACCGCCCTGGCACGAATTTCGTGTACCGCGAGGAAGGGTACGCTGACGTGCAAGTCAACCAGGAGAGCGTGCGCGACGTCGACTGGCCTCTCGACAAGCCGGCCGATGAATTTCGCATTGCTGTGCTCGGGGACTCGTTTGTCGAAGCGCTGCAGGTACCCGTCGAAGATCGCCTCACCGAACAAATGGCGGATTTGTTGTCGCACGATGCGGCGTTCGCCGGCAAAAAAGTGCGCGTAATGAATTTCGGCATGTCCGGCTTCGGCACCGGCCAGGAATACCTCATGCTGCGCGAGCGGGCGGCCAAGTATCAGCCCGACATCGTCGTGTTGGCGTTTCTGTCGGGCAACGATTTCAGCGACAATTGTCGCTCCTTGCGCGAGCACAATCAGCGCCCTTTCTTCGAAGTCCGCGACGGCAAGTTGGTGCTCGACGACTCGTTCGCGAAAAAGCGATCCTGGAAAGACGAACTCGCCCGGGAGCTGGCTGCCGAGAGCCGCATCCTGCAGGTGACGTACGAGGCCAAGCGAGATTTGCGAGATTTGCGCGGCTGGGCTCCTGAAACCGCTCAGAAAGACGGCGCTTCGCGAGAGCTTGAGCTCAATGAGTACGCCTACCTGCCGCCCGAGACGCCCGCTTGGAAGGAAGCATGGCAGATCACCGAGCAGTTGCTATTGGCGATCAACGATGAGTCTCGGAAGATTGGCGCCAAGCTGCTCGTGGTCGTCATGCCGAACGACGATCAGATGCACCCCGACCCGGCCAGGCGTCAGCAGTTTGCCGATCACCTGAAGGTCGATTCGCTCGAATATCCCAACCAGCGGATCATGAGCTTCTGCCGCGAGCATGAGATCCCCGCGCTGGACCTTTTGCCGCCGATGCGTACCTACGGCGAGGAGCACGGCGTGTATCTGCACGGGTTCGAAAACACCGCCATGGGCCGCGGCCATTGGAACCCGGCCGGCCACCGCCTGGGGGCCGAGCTGATCGCGGCAAAGATCCACGAAATGCGAACCGCGTCGGGCCAGTCGCCCTCCGATGCCGCGAGCGGCCACTAGGTCGCTTGGACTAAGCGCCGGCGAGGTGGTTCTCGGCAACGGGCGCTACTGGTTCCTCGTCGGAACCTAACCTCTTACGTTTTCCCTGGTGAGCCGTCCAAAGTGATTTTTGCGCTCGCGATTTCTCCGCCTGTCCCTTCGCTAAGTCACGGTGCGCCATTAGCTTCCGAACGTGTCGAGCAACTTTGTTCGGCGTCGGCATGACCTTTTTGCTTGCAATCGGCGCCGGCGTTTTGTATCACTCATACACGATTGCTGATGCGTTTATGTGTTGCTGAGAAGCACCACACCAGCACAGAAGTGATCGCCCGCCCGATCCGGCGGCCCGACGAGCGGCCGCCACCTGCCCCAAGAGAAGACCGGCCATCGTTCCCTGACAACCAGGGCCCGCGATTCCGGCCCGCAACGATCGGCCAGTCGCAAGGCTTGCCGAACCCGCCAGCGGAGGACTCTGCATGCCGTGCGTGGAATGCAGCAGTTTTCGCGTGCTTCGAAAGTGCTGATGTCTCTGCGCGCTGGCCAGACCTCATGGTCTTGGACGATCGCGGCAGAGACATCCACGGCACGGGTACGCGCCTTCGCCTTTTCACCCCCTGACAACGGAGGAAGCGTCATGCGAATCCAATCCACACAGTTTCGCAAGCCGCACGCATTCACACTCGTCGAATTGCTGGTCGTGATCGCGATCATCGGCATCCTGATCGCGATCCTGTTGCCCGCCGTGCAGATGGCCCGCGAGGCGGCCCGCCGCTCGCAGTGCCAGAACAACATGAAGCAGATCGGCCTGGCGCTTCAGAATTTCGAATCGGCGCGCGGTGCGCTCCCCTCAGGCGGTCAAGGCAGCAAGGCCCTGCCCGGTACCCCGGTGACCTACACATCGGTGTTCGACGTGCAAGGAATGTATGCGTACATCATGCCCTACATGGAGTTTGCGCAGGTCAACGATTTGATGAATATGGCCTTTGCTTACAACGATAAGCGCGCGCCGAACAATCAGGTAGCGGCCAAGATCCAACCGACGACGTTTCTCTGCCCTTCAAACGGTCTCGCCGACGTGGACCCACAAGGCTACGGTCAGGCTGACTACGCACCGACCGTGGGCACGTCGATCGACCCGACGACAGGTCTTCCCAATAACAGCGCGCAGGCTCCCGGCGCCTTGGGAATCGGCACGACGCGGATGGCGCTGATCACGGACGGCACT
Source organism: Pirellulales bacterium (assembly GCA_035546535.1). Lineage (NCBI taxonomy): Bacteria > Pseudomonadati > Planctomycetota > Planctomycetia > Pirellulales > Pirellulales bacterium. Next base: position 10,619 of record DASZWQ010000125.1, read on the forward strand.
AGCCAAACGATCATCGTCGCGGAAGACAACCCCGTGAACTTCCCGTCGATCTATCCCAACATCGGCGGCGGCGGACCGGATCCCACCATCCAAGCCGGAAACAGCGCCGATCCGACCATCACCGATCCCGTGTTAGGGCCGATAACAGGGCGCGCTGCTAATCGTTGGGCCGAGCCCGACAAATCGATCAACATCTCGGGCCCGTCGAACGGCCGACTCGGCGCGCTGAAGAACTTTGTCAACAACAACAGCACGCCCGCGGGGGGCCCGAGCGATTGCCTTTGGAGCGGCGGCGACTGCGGCCCCAACGGCGAGATTTTCAGCATGCACCCGGGCGGCGCCCACGTCCTGTTGTGTGATGGCAGCGTCTCGTTTTTGAATGAGAGCATCGATTTCCGCGCGGTCCGCTGTCTGCTGACGCGTGACGAAGGCGTGCCTGTCCCTGCCTACCAATGAACCCCCGCCTGGTCCGCGCCGCAACGTTCCTTGGGGCTCCTCGGGGCGTTTGGCGGCGCGGACCATCTCTTTCTGCCGCGTTCTCGGTGAGCCCGCAGGGAGATGAGATAGCGGCGCTACCATTTCCCTGGTATGCCCCGTCCCTTTTGCTTGCAATGCAGCCAACCTTTCTGAGATACTTATGCAGGCGTGCTGATGCGTTGATGCACTAGCGCGCTCGCCGCCAGATAACCTTCCGCCAAACCACCCGCCTCCCCCCGACGAAAGTCCTCGACAGCTTCAGGTCGTCAACAATAAACGCTCGACGAGCAGGTTCCTTTCGAGGTCGCCTTTTCGAGCCGGTGTCCCCGCCGAGTAAGGAAGCTCGTCGGCAGTTAACCCGATGCCCCAGGAGTTCGCATGCCCCACTCCCCGGATCGAGTCGCGATTTTGTTCTCGCGTCCGGCCCGCCGGTTGGTTGTGATGTTATTGGCCGGGTCGTGCGCGCTAGGCCTCGTGGCTGCAGCCCGCGCGGAGGAACCGCTGCACGAGCGGATCGATCGGCTGATCGAAGCCGATGCGTTGATTCCGCTGGCCCCCGCGGCCAGTGACGCCGAATTCCTGCGACGGGCCACGCTCGATCTCATTGGCCGCATTCCCTCGGCCGCCGAAGCCCGGGCTTTTGTTGCCGATGCCTCGGCCGACAAGCGGCCGGCACTCTACGCCGTTAACCGTTTTTTGAGGGAGATAAAAAATGGTCTTGATGCTTTGGCGACTTTCGGGGATTTGCGGGTTACCACACTCGCAACCGAAAGGAGTCGGCCATGAGGCATCAAGACCACGTAAGCACCGTGGGCGAGCGGAGGCACGCCGAGGATTTGTTGTCCG
>DASZWQ010000126.1 GCA_035546535.1 Pirellulales bacterium
GCGTCACGCACAGGGCCAAGGCACGAAAGAGGGAGCGGCGCATGGTCGATTCCTCGCGAGAAATAGGGGGCGAATGCGAGCGATTTCCTGGCCAACTGCGACTTATCCTAGCCCGCGACTAGGGTCAGTCAAGCAACGGAAGCTCCATGCCAGAGGCGAGCATTTTCTTTACCGTCGTGTCCCGTGGCGATATAGTCGAGTTGGTCGCTGGATCTACGATTTCGACCGTATGCCCGCCGTCGCATTCCCGCCTCGACAACCTGCTAACAGGATTTATCTGTTGATTCGTTCGGCAAGAATCCTGAGGGGCACCATTTGCAAGGCGTGGCCGTACGTGCCGCTAGCGATCTTGTTCGTCGCGATGACCGCAGCGCGTACGGCATTTTCGGAGGAGCCGCTGACCGATGTGGCCGCTACTGCGACGGCGGCCGACCTCGAGTTCTTCGAAAAGCAAGTGCGTCCATTGCTCGTGGCACGCTGCCACGAATGTCATGCAGGTGAAAAGGCCAAGGGAAATCTGCACCTCGACTCGCGCGCGGCCGCTTTCGCCGGCGGCGATACTGGCCCGGCCATCGCACCTGGCAAGCCGGACGAGAGCCTGCTGATCGACGCCGTTCGCTACGGCGAAACGTATCAGATGCCTCCGAAGGGCAAGCTGCCTGACGAAGAAATCGCGACGCTCGTCGAATGGGTCAAACGCGGCGCGCCGTGGCCGGCGGAAAAGCCGGCAGCGTCAGGCGCCACTTCCGGGCCTGCCCCATTCAATTTCGCCGAGCGTGCACGGCACTGGTGCTTTCAACCGCTGCAAGCCGCGCAGGTGCCGACAGTCGCAAATTCCAGCTGGCCGCGCACCGACGTCGACCGTTTTATCCTCGCCGCGCTCGAAGCGCGTAAGCTAACGCCTGCGCCTCCGGCCGAAAAACCGGTGTGGTTGCGCCGCGTGACGTTCGACTTGCTCGGGCTGCCTCCGACCGTTGCCGAGATCGAGGATTTTCTCAATGACGATTCTCCACAAGCCTACGAAAAAGTCGTCGACCGGCTCTTGGCCTCGCCCCACTATGGCGAGCGGCAAGCCCGGCATTGGCTTGATCTCGCGCGCTTCGCCGAAACCTACGGTCACGAGCACGACTATGAAATCCCGAACGCGTGGCCGTATCGGGATTACTTGATTCGCGCGTTCAATGCCAATATTCCCTATGACAAGTTCCTGATCGAGCAAGTGGCCGGCGATCTGATCGATCCACCGCGACGGCATCCGACGGAGGGATTCAACGAGTCACTCATCGGCACCGCGTTTTTCTACCTCGGCGAAGCGCGACACTCGCCGGTCGACGTGCGCGAGGATGAAGCGACGCGAATCGACAACCAGATTGATGTCTTTGCCAAGACGTTCTTGGCGCTCACGGTCAGTTGTGCTCGTTGCCACGACCATAAATTCGACGCCATTACGCAAAAGGACTATTACGCGCTGGCCGGCTACCTGCAGAGCTCACGCTATCAGCAAGCGTTCCTCGATGATCCGTCGCGACTACAGCCACTTCTCGACGAGTTCTCCCAGCTTCGCAATCGCGAGCGGGCGGCGGTTGCCGATTTCGTGAAGAGCGCGCGTGAGCCGGCGATCGCGCGGATCATGGCCGAGCTCAACAAAGGAGCGACTCCGGCTGATGCGGCATCGAAGCTGCTGGCCGACGCCGCCCGCGCGCCGGCACACGTGCTCCATCCTCTGGCGGCGCTGAATGTCCCGCCCGCTTCGACGGCCGACGCCAATTTCGTGGCCCGTCGCGCCGAGTTGTCGGCGGCGCTGGATAAGCGCCTGGCCGAAAAACGTGTACTTCAAAGCTCGCCTCTCGCCGATTTCAATAGGCCGACGTTTGGTGATTGGATCGCGACGGGACCGGCCTTCGGCACGCGCCCTGCCCGACCGGGCGATGTGGCCCCGCGTGCTGCCGCGTCCGGCGCAATGACGTTGCAACTCGTAGGATCGCCGACGGCGCACAGCGGACTTGTCGCCGACAAGTTGCCCGGCGTGCTCCGCTCGCCGACGTTCACCATTGAAAAGCCGCGGCTTTACTATCACCTGTGGGGCACCGCCGGCAAGGTGCGGCTGATCCTCGACGGTTTTCAACTCATCCAAAACCCGATCTATGGCGGGCTGGAATTCGCCTCCGGCGGTCCCGCACCGCATTGGCACGAGCAGATCGTCGAGAAATGGGTTGGGCATCGCGCCTACATCGAACTCGTCGACGACGGCGACGGCTGGTTGGCTCTGGACCAGGTCGTGCAGGCCGAGTACCCTCCCGCAGCCGAGCAGGCCAACGCGCTGGTGGCAGCGCTGTTAAACAACGCCGCGATACAATCACCCGCCGACCTGGCGGCCAGCTATCGTCGTTTGTTCGACACCGCGATCGACGACTGGCTGGCGCGCGCCGATATCGACGCCGAAACGCGCGATCATGAAGGCGACCGTGCCGCGATCGTCAACGCGTTATTGTCGATCGCGGCCGCGGACCACGACGACGCGAACCTCGCGCGCGCTGGGGAACAGGCCCGCGCGGCGTTTGCGGAGATCGACCGACGGCGTCAGCAGCTTGTCGCCAGGCTGCCGGCATTTCGTCGTTCGCTGGCCATCGCCGAGGGAACGCCCGAGGACGAGTCCGTTTTCATTCGCGGCAATCACAAGACGCTGGGCGAGCGCGTGCCGCGGCGAAGCCTGCAGATACTTGGGGGCGGCGAACATCCTGCGGCGGCCGACTCGAGCGGACGGTTGGAGTTGGCTCGGTCGTTGGTGGATGGATCGAACTCGCTCGTTCCGCGCGTGATCGTGAATCGCGTCTGGCAGAGGCATTTTGGCCGCGGCCTTGTACCCACGCCCGACGATTTTGGCGTGATGGGCCAGACGCCTTCGCATCCGGAGCTGCTCGATTGGCTGGCCGCGGAGTTTATGCGCCAGGGTTGGTCGCTCAAGGCGCTCGACCGGATGCTGGTGCTATCGAGCGCGTACCGCATGTCGGGTCAAACCGCCCCGGCTGCGCGGGCTGCGGATCCCGAGAATCGCCTCTGGCATCACATGCCGCGCCGCCGGCTCGAAGCCGAGTGCATTCGCGACTCCGTACTGGCCGTGTCGGGCCGGCTCGATCGCACGATGTTCGGGCCTGGGGTGCCGCCGCATCTGACGCCCTTCATGAGCGGTCGCGGCCGGCCGAAAGAGTCCGGACCGCTCGACGGCGCGGGGCGCCGCAGCATCTACTTGCAGGTGCGGCGAAACTTCTTATCGCCGCTGTTGTTGGCGTTTGACTATCCGACGCCGTTTACGACGATCGGCCGGCGTACGGTCTCGAACGTCCCGGCGCAGGCGCTCGTGATGCTCAACAGCCCCTTCGTCGCCGAGCAAGCCGAACTGTGGGCGAAGCGACTTCTGTCGGAGGCAGGACAAAACGACGGCGACCGCATGCAGCAGATGTATCTGGAAGCCTTCGGCCGCCGGGCCACGACCGAAGAGCTGGCCGCGATGACCGCGTTTTTGAACGAGCAGCAAACGTTGTACACGACCACGGATGCGCAGCGCCCATGGGTCGATCTGGCGCACGTGTTGTTCAACGCCAAGGAATTTGTTTTTGTGGAGTAATAGGCAGTAGGCAGTAGGCAGTAGGCAGTAGGCAGTAGGCAGTAGGCAGTAGGCAGTAGGCAGTAGGCAGTAGGCAGTAGGCAGTAGGCAGTAGGCAGTAGGCAGTAGGCAGTAGGCAGTAGGCAGTAGGCAGTAGGCAGTAG
>DASZWQ010000127.1 GCA_035546535.1 Pirellulales bacterium
CAAGAGCAAGCACGAGATCGAGATTCAGCTCGATCCCAAGGGGCTGACCGACGCGGCCGTCGATCCCTCGGCGCCGGTAACCAAGAGCGTCAAGGGCATCAGCCTGCGTAGCGCGCTGCGGCTGATCCTCGAAGAGTTCGATCTGACGTACGTCGTGCAGGACGAAGTCCTGAAAATCACCTCCAAGGAAAAGGCCGACGAAATCCTCACCACCCGCGTCTACCCCGTGGCCGACCTCGTGATCCCGGTCATGACCCGCATGGGCGGCATGGGCGGCATGCGTGGCGGCATGGGCGGCGGCATGATGGGAGGCATGGGGGGTGGTATGGGCGGCGGGATGATGGGCGGCATGGGCGGCATGGGCGGCGGAATGATGGGAGGCATGGGTGGCATGGGGGGCATGGGCGGCGGCATGTTCAACGTGCCGGCCGAACGAGTCGCAACGCAGCCGCGCTAACAATCGGCGCGGCAGAGCTCGCCGCCGCGCGTTCCGTGTGACTTCTGCTTCTCGATCGTCAGACACACGTCTCGACCGATCCGCGACGCCCCATTGATCGCGCCGGGCCGCGAGATGATTTGGTGCAGGATGCACGGCGACGCTCGGTCGCCTACCATAGGACCGCCGAGGGCGTTGTCATTCGGCCCCCGCGTTCCGCAACTCTCGCTTCCGCCTACCGAGCGACAAGTCCTATGCCCGCGTCCATCCAAGACTCGTCGACGTCGATTTTGCGCCTCTCAATTCTGTTCGTCACCGCGGTTTTCGGACTGTCGCACATTTGCGCCGCAGCCGACGATGGCGAGGCACGCGCGACGAATCGACTCTTCTTCACCTCGCAAGGAAAGACCGCGCTCATCCACGCAGAGGGCAGCAAGCTAAAGTGGCTGGAATTCGACGTGCCCAACCAGGCCACGTGGCAGCCGGGCTCTTGCTTCTCCGATGGAAAACGCACCGTCATGCTCAGCATGGAACCGCGGCGCGACGGCCCCGGTCGCCCCTTCGAGGAGTATTACACGCAAACGCCTACGCACATCTGGATCTACAACCTCGATACGGGCGCCCTGGACGAGATCTGCAATCGCGACCGCATCGCCCCGTTCGAAACGCCGGCATTGCTCGTCGCGGACGAACGCATCCTGGTGCAGGTCGTAAAGAACAAGGTTGGGCAGATCGTGAGCATGAAGCTCGACGGAACCGACGCCCGCGACTTCACGCACCCCGGCGAGGGCTTGCCGTACGGTTTGAGCCTGAGTCCCGACGCCAAACGCGTCGCCTTTCACCTGGCCGGCCCGCAGGGGTACCAGGTGTGGACCAGCGACGTCGACGGCGGCAACCGCGTCCAGGTGGCGGGCAATCCCGATCACTTGTACTTCGGCACCAGTTGGTCGCCCGACGGCAAGTGGATCCTGTACGTCGATTGCCATTACAAGGAAGATCCCGGGCACGATTGGGCCGACGTTTGCATCGGCCGCGCCGAAGGGGGCGAGCATCGCGTCCTGACCGAAGGGCAGCCGATGTGGTTTGCCGCCACTTACGGCGACACGACCAGCCGCGGTGGCGGCTCGAACTTGCCGGCCTGGACGCACGACGGCGCGATTCTGTTCCCGCGGCGCACGCCGGGCGCGCGAATCGCCTGGCCATATCGCGTAGGCCAGCCGGACCTCGATCACTTCAACCGCGATTTCAAACCGGACGAGGCGCGCGGCGGGACCGAGATCGTGCGGCTCGATCCTCAATCGGGCGAGACGATCGCGCTAACGCACAGCGATCCACCGGTGTGGGACTTTCGCGCGAGCGAATCATCCGACGGACGGCTGATCGCCTTCTGCCGCGCGGCCACCGGCGCGGCGCCGACGCTGTGGGTCATGGACGCCGACGGCGGCAACGCGCGCGAGATTTCCCGTGGGCGCGACGATCGCGGTCTGGATCATCCCCGCTGGCTGCCGCGGCCCGTGGCGGCGCGCTAACACCTTGATCGCTCGATCGTCTCGGCGTCTGCCGCCAAGTTGACTGAGACACTATTTCACGATATAGTGTAATAGTGAAAGGTAATCCATGAAGCGATGCTCGCCCAAACCGGCACTGCGCGACCGGGAACTGCTGAGCGCCGAGCAGGCCTCGGACTTGGAGCATCTTTTCAAACTGCTGGCCAACGACAGCCGCCTGCGCCTGTTGCACGCCATCGCGCGGCACGGCGAGCTGTGCGTGGGGGACCTGGCCGAGGAGTTGGGCATGTCGCCGCAGGCTGTCTCCAACCAATTGCGCCGGCTGCGCGGAATCGTCGCCGCGCGCCGGGAGGGCAACAACATCCACTACCGGATCGTCGATCCGTGCGTGCTCGTCCTGCTGGACCGTGGCTTGTGCCTGCTCGAAGAATCCGCCAAGCGTCACTTGCAAAGGAGATTGTCATGAACCGGCGTACGTGGCTCACCGCGCTATCAGGTATTTCGGGACTCGGCCTTTTTTCCCTGGCAGGCGTAACCCAAACCGCCTTGGCTAAGGAGGAAGAGAAGGACGAGAAGGAAGACGAGCGCGCGGAACAATGCGAGGATTGCGAAGAGGCTTGCCTGGAATGTATTAACCATTGCATGGACCTGCTTGCCGAAGGGAAGCCCGTCAAAGCGTGCCTGCAATCGTGCCTCGACTGCGCCGATATTTGCGCCACTTGCCGCACCGTGTCAGCGCGACGAGGGCCGGCCAGCGCCGCCATGGCCACGGCCTGCGCCGCCGCCTGCGACTTATGCGCCGAAGCGTGTGAGAAACACAAGGAAGACAAAATCATGGCCGAGTGCGCCAAGCAATGCCGCAAATGCTCCGCGGAGTGTCGTGCCCGATAAACCGGACCGCGGCACTCTGGCCACGCGTCTCGAAGACGATCTCTCCGCTCCCCTGCACGACGAACAGCCATTGCTGGCTGTGCGGGTGCTCATTATCAGGCTTGTCGCTGCTGGTTTCGCCGGCGGCGAACTTCATTTGCGCGGCTTGCAGCAACGTGCTCCCGGCTTACCCGATCTTTGGGCTTGGCGCGGATCTTCCTGCCACAGCGTGCCACGACATTTCGAGAAGTTTCTAACAGGGCAACGTGGCCACCCGTACCCTTCGGGACTAACGGCAAACAATCATTGTTATTCACGATACGCTGCCGGCGGCACGCCCAGCATGTCTTTCATGAATAGTTAGAAACTACTATATGACGCCGAGCACCCATCGGCTCTTCGCGCCGTTTCTGCGTCATCGTATTTCACTTTACTGTTGCAAAACATTGCGAATCCTCGCGCGCTGCGTTATTCCTATCGGTCACTCGTGGATCCCTCTCTAGCCAACCAATGGCCCGGCCTTGGAGAACACCATGGCGAAAGCACATCGTCCGCCGACACACGTGATCGATATGACTCCGCGCCTGACGGCGAGCGCACTTGCCGCGAGCGCGCTTCCTGATTTCGAGATCGAGCGGCGTGAGGAATTGGCTCGCTACCTGCTCGACCCGGCCACCGAAGAGGAGTCGCCAGAGGCCATCGAGTCTTTGGCAACGGCGGACGCGGTCATCGGGGCGCAGGCGGCGGTGCCGACGATCAAATTCCCCTCCGGTTACGTCCCGCAACCACAACTGAAATCGCCCATGCAAGCGTCGGGCAAGCTCAAGTCCGCGGACGTATTGGTCGTGACTTGGACGGTTGCCGAGCAGAATGCGCTGGCCGATGTTCTGACACCCGGGTACGGCCGGCGAACCCAGAGCAGCAAGAAGGCCTGGCACAACTACGACAGGAACTTCAGCAAGTACCTGGACCTGATCCGCAAGGGGGCTCCCTCGCGCCGTGTAAAGCGGCTTGGCAGTTGCATGCAATCCAGCGTGGCCGGCAAAACGGTTCTTTGCTTCAAGTCCGAATTACATCTCGCGCGAGACGTGATCCGTAACAAGACCGACCCCACTGCCCCTACGCTTCCCGTCCGCAAGATGTGGGATCAGCTCATGGACGAAGTGCAACCGGAAGTGGTCATAACCACCGGGACCAGCGGGGGCGTTTTTCCCGACTATCCGCTTGGAGGTGTCGCCGTAACGCGCGCCGCGCAGTTTCACTGTCAAGCCGCGTTCAAGCAGGCGCCTTACAACAACAAGAAATACTACAACGACTGGAATGTGCCGACGAAGTATTTCCCCAAGGCGCAGCAGTTGATGAAGTCTCTTGCCAACAAACTCGTCGAGCCCCCCCTTTTGCCGCCGTCTCCGGGCTTCGATCCCGAAAATGTCACGATTCAACCGCCGAAGAATGTTCCCAACATTTATCTGGAAGGAAAAAAGTGGCAGGGTGGTCCCAAGGCCCTGAAAGAGCATCATCCGATCTTGACCACCGATTACTTCGAGTTCGGCACGACGACGAATCACTTGGAAAAGCTGGGATGTGCCGTCGAAATGGGCGATGCCGTCCTGGGCCTTGCCTGTTCCGAGCGGAAGGACGCGCCAAGCTGGCTTGTCATACGCAACTTCTCCGATCCGTGCATCAACGGCGCCCTGCAGGGCAAGGGGCAGTTTCCCAACATGCAAACGCACTGGGCGGTCTGGTACTACCAAACGTACGGCTATTGGACCTCGATGATGAGCGCGCTGGCCACGTGGGGCGTTATCGCGGGACTGGCCGACAAATAGCCCCGCCAAATACCCATCACATGACAGATCGCAGCCATTCAGGAGATTCACCATGCACATTGATTCCGTCCGCGAATTGAAGGCAAGTTTAATCAGCTCGATGCCTTCCCCGGCCACGGCCCAGGGCCTTGGCCGAACAGGAAAGGGGCCTCGCCTGGCGGCCTTTGCCGCCACCGCGATTGCCAGTGCCGCCGGACCGCACCGCTACATGGCCTTGGGCGTCGCCAAATCAAAGCGCGGCTTCGCCCTGGCCGTACGTATTCAGCGGCGCGAGATTCAGACCAGCGAGCTGATGAACTCGATCCGCAAGAAGGCCAAGGGCGAAGTCGACGTTCGCTACGTTGGTCGCATCGTTAAGAAGGCGAGCGCCCCCTGGAACCGGAAACGAGTGCGGCCGCTGGTGCCCGGAATCTCGATCGGACATTACAAGATCACGGCCGGCACGCTGGGCTGCTTTGTGACGGACCGCTCCGGCGACACCGTCTACATGCTTTCCAACAATCACGTATTGGCCAACGAAAACGGCGCCAAGACGGGGGATGCCATTCTGCAGCCCGGTGTCTACGACGGCGGCAAGAATCCCGCTGATCTCGCGGGCAAGCTGAGTCGGTTCATCCGGCTGACCGCGAGCCGCCCCAATCTCGTCGATTGCGCCATCGCTGAGGTTGCTGCCAAGATCAAATACGATGCGAAGAAGCTGCGTGGCCTGGGAACGATTGCCGGACTGGGCGATCCGGCCGACATCAACGACAAGGTCGCCAAGCTCGGCCGTACTACGGGTGTCACTCATGGCAAGGTCACTGCCATCGAAGTCGATCAAGTCGTCGTTGCCTATGACCTGGGCAACCTCACTTTCAATGGACAAATCGAGATCGAAGGACAGAACGAACATCCATTCAGTGACGGCGGTGACAGCGGCTCGCTGATCGTGAACGACGACCTCGAAGGTGTCGCCTTACTCTTTGCAGGTTCAGACCAGGGCGGGAGCAACGGGCATGGATTGACCTACGCCAACCCGTTGGCCACGGTTCTAGACCGCTTGAAAGTAGACTTGCTATAATGGGCATTATGGCTGCCAATTCGCTGCAACGCGCCCGCGCCGCAAAAGCCAAGGCTGCCGAGACCTTCGGTAAGCTCGCATCGGTCGTCGGCATCGGTATCACGAAGGTCGACGACGATTACGCGCTGAAGGTCAATCTCGACTCCGAGCCGCCGGCCGATGTTACGCTGCCCACCGAAGTGTCCGGCGTACCAGTCAAGGTCGAAATCGTTGGCCAGATCAAAAAACGCTGAGGCGAGTGTCTATCGCGTCCGGAGCGCGACAGACCGCGCGTTCGCCAGCGCCCGCCGGCCGGTATTTGACCGGTTCGGCAGCATCTCCCGCGACGCTAGCATTTACCCGCCCGGGCTTCCTGCTGCGCCGCGTCGTTACTTCCGTTGACCACTTTCGTCATGTCATTAGAATCGACGGCCCCCAAGAATCAGCACGCGTATCGCCGAAGGGATGTCGGTATTCCATGGAAGCAGGACGCTTCTCTCGCGATGTGCGCGCCTCGGTCGCCGAAGGCGCGTTGGCCACGGTCATGGGAACGCTGCTAAGCGGCGCCTTTTTGACGGCGTTCGCTCTGCGCCTGGGCGCGAACGAAATTCAGATCGGCTTGCTAGCCGCCACGACATCCCTCGCCCACGTCGCGCAGCTCGCCGGCTCTTGGGCCGTCGAGCGCTCGGGGCGCAGCAAACCGATCTGCATGATCGCATCCTGGGTCAGCCGGCTGCTATGGCTTCCCATCTTGTGCGTACCGCTGGTGCTCAGCGGCTTGTCCGGCGTGGAGCAGGCCTGGACGATCATCGCGCTGCTGACCGTCTCGAGCTTGTTTGCCTCGATCGGCGCTATGGCGTGGCTCGCCTGGATCAAGCGCCTCATACCTGAAGAAATGCGATTGAGATTTCTCGGGCGCCGGCACGTTTTCAACACGGCTCTGACTTTCAGCCTTACCGTCATCGGGGGACTGTTCATCGATGCATGGTCGCGGTGGTATCCCGAGTCGTTAGGCGGCTTTATCATCGTCTTCGCCGTCGCCATGAGCTGTGGAATCATCGGTCTTCTCATTCTGCAAACGATATCGGAGGTGCCGGCACGGCCACCCGTTGCGCTCCCCCTGTCCCGATTGGTGAACGCTCCTTTTGCTGATAGCAACTTTCGGCGGTTGATCAGCTTTTACGCCGTGTGGAATTTTGCCTCGAACCTGGCGACGCCCTTCTTCGCCGTTTACATGTTGGCAGTTTTGCAGCTTTCCCTCGCATCGGTCACGTTGCTGCTGACGCTCTCGAGCGTGGTGGGGCTAGCGGCGACTCGTCTCTGGACCCGGTGCGGCGATCGTTTCGGCACGCGCAGCATGGTATCGATCGCCACGCTGGCGGACGTGGCCTGCCCGCTTCTGTGGCTCTCGGTAACCGCCGACAATCTATGGCTGCTCGTGCCGATCCATCTGCTCGGCGTCTTCGCAGCTCCCATCGCCATGGGCCCCCAAGTGCTCTCGCTGAAGCATTCTCCGGCGGAAAATGGATCGGTGTATCTGGCTCTGTTTCATGCGATCACCGGTCCCTTGACGGCAGCCGGCGCAGTCGTCGGCGGCACCATCGCCGGGTGGAACGCGCTGGACGGCGCGCCTGCCACGGTCGCAGGGCTCAAAACCGTCTTTCTGATTTCGGCCGCCGGGCGCCTGCTGAGCTTATTGCTGCTGCGCCGCGTGCGCGAGCCCGAATCCGTTCCAGTCGGCCGCATCGTGCGTGTTCTCCATCGGGCCGGCCGTCGCTGGGCGGTCGAACAACGCGGCGCAGCCTCCGCATCATGGCGCAAGGCGGCATGAAGACGGCCCGAAGGACTAGACGCTCGGATCTTCTTGGTCCTTGGATTTTTGATTTTCCTTCGACATTTGATTTTCGATATTCGTCATTAATCTTCACTGCCCTCTGCCCTCTGCCTACTGATTACCGATTACCGCCCACTTTTCCCCTGGAAATCAGGCCACCGCTTCGCGCATAGTGACGCGTAGCCGATTTCGGCCTGAGTTGTCTGTGGTTTGGTATGGCGGCGTTTGGCGTTATGTGGTGTGGTTCTTGCCCTTTCGCTCGTCGCTAGAGGTTGCACCGCGCGAAGCTGTTCGATCGGTCGCGCGGCAAAAGAATGCGTT
>DASZWQ010000128.1 GCA_035546535.1 Pirellulales bacterium
GAAGCGGCGCACGGTGGGATGCGTCGGCCGCGGAAATTCCCCTCCCGGTCAGGGAGGGGCTAGGGCACGTGACGCGTGCAGCACCGCGCGACTTCGACTTCGCGCAAGAGTCTTGTTGAAAGCAGACTCACCGTTTTGGCCCGCGGTGATTAGCGACCTGATTGGATCGCCGCGCGTTTCACCCCTCACCCCGGCCCTCTCCCGAAGGGAGAGGGGGTTTCATCAGGCGCTGCCCTATTCTCCGAAGGGAGAGGGGGCTTCATTAGGCGCTGCCCTGTTCTCCCGAAGGGAGAGGGGTTACGCGCTTTCGGTTCTGAAGCGGCGCACGGTGGGATGCTTCGGTGGCGGCACGCCAGGGTGCTCATCCTCGGCGGCGATCGTGTCGGAGTTTGATTCTTCTTCGTCCGATTCGTCGGCTACTTCGTCGGCAAGCTCTTCGTCGGAATCATGTGCTTCGTCGCTGTCGTCGTCGTCCGCCTCGTCGCTTGCTTCGTCTTCGAATTCGTCATTGAGCTCGTCCTCTTGCTCGTCGGCGAGTTGATCAGCGGCGTCTTCTTCGTATTCATCCTCGCCTTCGTCCGCATCGATCGAGTCGTCTAGCTCCTCGTCTTCGTCGACGTCGGCATGCTCGACGTTCATGATCACCGAGTGCCGGGCTCGCCCGGTCGGCAATGGCGGGGCTGGCTCGTCATCTTCCGAGGGGTCGGGCAGGATCTTGTTGCGGCGCGGCTTGGGGGGCTCGGGTACCGCGTCCGCAGCGCCGTTCATCGCGTGCCACTGGTCGATCGTGATCAGCACTTCGCGGGCTTGCGAGCCGTTGTACGTGCCGACGACGCCGTCTTCGGCCATGAAGTCGATCAAGCGGGCGGCGCGGCCGTAGCCGATTCCCAGCGAGCGCTGCAAGAGCGACACGCTGCCGCGCCCTTCGCGAATGACGATTTCGATCGCGGCATCGTACATTTCGTCGCGATGGCGCGGTTCGGCGGCCCCCTCGGACTCGGTCGGCGCCGCTGGCTTGAGCTGCACCAGCTCCTTGACGAACTCGGGCTCGTTGGTGCCGACGAATTCGACGATCTTGTTGATCTCGTCGTCGCCGACGTACGTTCCTTGGCCGCGAAGCAGCGTGCTCGTGCCCGGCCACAGGAACAACAAGTCGCCGTTGCCCAATAGCTTGTCGGCCCCCATCTCGTCGAGCACCACGCGGCTGTCCGTGCGGCTGGCGACCTGAAACGCGATGCGGGCCGGCAAGTTCGATTTGATCAGGCCGGTGATGACGTCGACGGTCGGTTTCTGCGTGGCCAGCACCAGATGGATACCGACGGCACGGCTCTTTTGCGCCAGGCGAATGATGTGCGTTTCGACTTCCTTGGCGGCCGTCATCATCAGGTCGGCCATCTCGTCGGCCACGATCACGATGTACGGCAAGTGCGTGGGAATGTTCTTGCGCTCTTCGTCGTTCTCCGGCTGCAACCGCTCCATGAGCTCTTCCTCGCCGAGCTGGTTGTAGCCCGAGATGTGCCGGACACCCGCGCGGGCCAAGAGGGCGTACCGCTCTTCCATCTTGTCGACGGCCCAGGCCAGGATCGCCTCGGCCTTGCGCATGTCGGTGACCACCGGGTGCATCAAGTGCGGCAGCGTTTTGTAGCTGCTCATTTCGACCATCTTGGGATCGATCAAGAGCATGCGCACCTCGTCCGGACGGCGCGTCATGAGCATCGACACGATCAACGTGTTCAGGCACACGCTTTTGCCGGTGCCCGTCCGCCCGGCGATGAGCAAGTGCGGCAGCGTGGTCAGGTCGACCACCAGCGGATTGCCGGCGACGTCCTTGCCCAGGTAGATGGGGATGCGCATCTTGCTGGCCTTGCCGTTGGCCTCTTCGATCACTTCGCGCAGACGTACGATCTGCCGCTCGGCATTCGGCACTTCGATACCGACGGTGTTTTTGCCGGGGATGGGGGCCACGATGCGCACGCTGGGGACGCGCAGGGCGATGGCCAGGTCTTCGGCCAGGCCCGTGATCTTGCTGAGCCTTAGACCGGCTTCCAGCTCGATTTCGAACTGGGCGATGACCGGCCCCGTTTCGATCTCGACGACTTTGACGTTGAAGCCGAAGTCGAGGAAGGTCTTTTCCAGGATCTTGGCCTTGCGGCGGACGTCCTTCTCGTGCTCTTCGAAATGGATGGGCTCGCCTTCGACCAGCATTTCGATCGACGGCAGCTCGTACGGACGGTTGTCCTCGGTGCGTGCCGCCGCGTCGAGCGCGGCCATGACTTCCTGCCGTTCGCCGCGTTTGACCGGTGGCTTGATGCGCAGCGCGCCGGCGGCCGGTTCTTCCTCTTCGCCCTCGGCCTCATCGGTTTCGGGTTGTTCCGCGGCGGCGTCATCGGCAACGACTTCGTCTTCCTCGGCGGCGGCCTCCGGCGCGGCCAACTTGTCGATAGCCTTGCCGCGGATCTTCACGACGGCCAGGTCGCGCGTTTCGGCCTCGGCATCGTCGAGGTCGGTGCGCGGCGCGGCAGGCTTGCTTTCGCTACTGCTCTGAGCCATGGCACCGCGGACGCGCGACAGCCCGCGCCCCGCAGCGCGAGCCGGCACGCCCAGCACCAGGGCCGAGGCCCGAAAGACCAGGTAATCACTGCACAAGAGCAAGCCGCAGAGCAGCACGCTGAGGACGACCACGTAAGCGCCGGCGGTGGCCAGGTGCGTTTGCAGAACCGTCCGGCCGACGGCGCCCAAGTATCCGCCGGAACCGGCGACGGGCCCCGGCGATAGCCAGGGGACGGCCATGGCAAGCAAGGTCGTCAACCCGGCCAGAGAAATCAACCAGCCCATGCCGCGCATCCACGCCGCATCGAGCGGTCGCCGCGCGAGCAGCAGGAAGGCCACGGCGCCGAGCGAGATCGACAAATAGTAAGCACCCAGCCCGAGCGTTTCTAAAAGCAAGTGTGACGCCCGCGCTCCGAGCGGCCCGCACACGTTGTGCGTTTCGGTCTGCGGCGGGAACGTGAGCCTCGCCGGTGGATCGGCCGGATCGTACGTCGCGAGCGACAGGCCCAGGAACACGGCCAAGGCGACCAGGGCGAGCGCGAGCATGTCGCGCTTGAGATTACGGTTTTCAGACATGTGCGACCAAAAGTCTCGGGTGAGAGACTGACGCCATGCGCGTGGCGCAGCGGCGTCTTCGTGGGCGCATCCATGCCCGTCAATCGTCCTGTGGAACCTCGCGTGGCCCGTGGGCCGCGCGGCAATCGGGTCTGTCGGATTAGATCGACCGGTTTTGGCGCTTGTCGCGAGGGTCATTTCTCGTGGCGGATTGAATTGCCTGAAGCGTAGGGCGGGAAAGTTCGGCCGCGCAGGCAGAATCGTCAGGACAGGCGCTCGCGCGACCGCTCTTTAGTCACTGTAGCGCCGAGTGGCGCGGCGGCTACGGCCGCGCAACGCAGGAAGTCATGCCAGCACGCGAACGATGGTCCGTTTATGACGGCTGGCCAAAGTTTTCTCGCGTCGAGTCGAACGCAGGCGAGGTGCACGCTTATTCGCCACAGGCGAAAAAGCACGGCACACCAAGCGAAGCAGATCACGGGGGTGCCACGGGTGGCTTGTCCATGCGTGCCGCCGTTCAAGCGCGGGGTAGAAGATTCAGCCTTGGTCCATACTGCCCCGGCGCGCGCTCGCGCAGAATCGCTACCAGTTCGCCGTGTGCATCGAGAGCGGCCAGTTCCGATCCACGAGCATCGCTCACGTCGGCGAGATCCAAGAACCGCCCATGGCCGATCATGTCGATCTGCTCGGCGGTAAGCGTAACGGCCGGCAAGTTGCGCACGGCGTCGCGCATCGGGCGCAGCCAGGCGTGGCAATCTGCGGACACAAGCGCTTCGCAACGCCAGGCCTCGTTCTGGTGGAACGGGCCGATCTCGGTGCGCGCCAGCCCCGCCATCACGGCGGCCGTGCCCAATGATTCGGCCAGGTCGCGTCCCAGCGAGCGAATGTACGTGCCCGATCCGCAGCGGATGTCGAGCACGAGTTGCGGGTATTCGTATTCCAATACTTCGATCGCGTGGATCGTGATGGGACGTGGCGCCAGTTCGACCGCGCGACCCGCGCGCGCCAGATCGTACGAACGCCTACCGCCGACGCGCAAGGCAGAGAACGCCGGCGGCCGTTGCATGATCGCGCCGGTCAGCCGCGCGGCGGCGGCCACGATTTCGGCGCGCTCGGGGCGCGGTGGGTCGGGGAGGATCGTGACTTCGCCTTCGATATCCTCGGTGGGGCTTGCGCGGCCGAGCAAGAATGTGGCTCGATACCGCTTCGGCGCGCGCTGCACGTATTCGATCAGTCGCGTCGCCGCGCCGACGCACACCACCAGCACGCCGGTGGCCAGCGGGTCGAGCGTGCCCGCGTGCCCCGTGCGCGCGGGCCGCACCAGGCGCTTGACCACGTCCACCACCTCGCGCGAGGTCTTGCCGGCGGGCTTGTCGATGTTGACGATCCCGGAATGCGGCGCGGAAATCGATCCGGAAAAGACCATGTCGGGGTTTAATGTCGTGCGACGCGAAGTGGCCGGCAACGCGGCCACGGGCGGGGCCATCGGGCCAGGGTTACGAAACCAGAATTGTCAGGCGGAACGTTGATGGTCTATGCTCGAATATTGAGGAGTGAGCGCTCCGCGGAGCAGTCATTCCGTTGCAGAAGAATCCTGTCGGGGTAGACGCCGCGTGCAGAACGGAATTCGCCGCCCCATGACATATTTTGCCGGAAACTAGAGCCATGAACAGTAACTGCAAGAAAGTCGTCGTGCCGCTTCGCTGTACCCTGACGCACTTGGCGATACTGGCGACCATCACGCTTGTGACGAACGAAAGTCATGCCCAGTTTGACGGCGTCTTGGGCGCGGCCAACCGCCCGGCTGAAAAAGTTCACGAGAAAATCTACCTGGCGTCGGGCTTTGGCAACACCTTCATGGTGCTGACGGACGAAGGGAACGTGATTATCGACACGTCGCTACCCGATATGGCCAGGCGGCATCACCAGGTGCTCACGGAAGTCAGCAAGGCGCCCACGCGGTACATCATCTTCACGCACGCCCACGAGGATCACACGAGCGGCGCCGGCCTGTGGAAGCAGCCTGACACGCAAGTGATCGCGCAGCGGCAGTTTGTCGAGATGCGGCAATACCAGGACCGCTTCGGTGAATTCTTCGCGCGGCGCAACGCCGCGCAATTCGGCTTCGACGAAGAGCGGGCTCGCGAAGCCGCGCGAAATCGCCCGGCACGCATCGAGCCCACGATACTCTTCGACGAGAAACATGAATTCGAGCTGGGGGGCACGAAGTTCGAGCTTCTGCACACGCCCGGCGAAACGTACGACCACCTGACGGTCTGGCTGCCGCAATACAAGGCGGCCTTCGTCGGCGACAACTTCTACGCCTCGTTTCCGAATATGTATACGTTGCGAGGCTGCCGACCGCGGTGGGCGCTGGATTACATCGATTCGCTGAACAAAGTGCTGGCCTTGCAGCCGGAAATCTTATTGCCGAGCCACGGCAATCCGATCGTCGGCGCTGAGAAGGTCGCGACGGCCGTAACCCGCTACCGCGACGCCATTCAATACGTACACGACGCGACGGTCAAAGGCATGAACGACGGCAAGGACGTTTATACGCTCATGCGCGAGATTGTCCTGCCGGCCGATTTGGATGTGGGGGACGCCTACGGGAAAGTTTCGTGGAGCGTGCGCGGCATCTACGAAGGCTACGTCGGCTGGTTCGACGGCGATCCGGCCACGATGTATGCCGAAGCGCCGCAAAAGGCCGACGTGGAATTGGTACGCATGGCCGGCGGTGCAGGGCCCGTCGCCAAGCGAGCGATGGAAATGGTCGAGGCGGGCGAGCACGTGCAAGGATTGCGCCTGGCCGGCGCCGCACTTGCGGCCGAGCCAAATAGCACTGCCGCGACCCAAGCCCGGGCCGCGGCGCTCAAGGCGCTGTTGGCCAAGTGTCGCAACTCGAACGAGCGCGGCTGGCTGGCCAGCGGCCTGCGGCGCGTCGAGAAATCCGCCGCAGCGACGTCGGGCGGAAGGTGAGAAGCGCTGAGCGCTAAGTGATGAGTGATGAGTGATGAGCGGAAGAAGACGAAGAGACAGGCGTTGCCGCTCGCAGCCGTATTTTCGCTCATCACTCAGCGTTCATCACTCCGCACTTCTTCGCCGTTCCATTTCACCGGCGCAGCAAGCGCGCTCGCCAGTCGGCTCAAGAACTCCTCGCGGGGAATGGTGCTTGCGCCGAAGCGTGTCGTATGCGGCGTCAACTGCTGGATGTCGAGCAGTTCGAAGCCGCGCTCGCGTAAACGTTCCACCAGCGCGACCAGTGCGACCTTCGAGGCGTCGGGCACCTGGTAGAACATCGACTCGGCCGCGAAATAGCCCGCCAGTGCCACGCCGTACACCCCGCCGGCCAGCCGACCCTCCTTCCAGGCTTCGATGCTATGAGCGTGGCCTTCCTCGTGCAACGTTACATACGCCTGTAGCATCTCGGGAGTGATCCAGGTACTGTCGGCGCGCTTTTGCGCCGTGGCGCAGCCAGTGATGACACCGCGAAAGTCGCGATCGACCGTCACGTCGAATCGCCCGCTGCGATACGTGCGCAGCAAGCGGCGCGACGGACGAAAGTCGGCGAATTCGATCACGGCCCGTGGGTCAGGAGACCACCAGGCGAGCAACCCATCCGTAAGCGGCCAGGGAAAAATGCCGTGCTGGTATGCGTCGAGCAGCCAATCGGTCGAAAGTTCACCGCCGACGCCGATCAAGCCGGCGGAATCCGCGTAAGCGGCCGGGGGAAAGTGGCGCGGCGCGCGAGCGACCGCGGCGCGGTGAGAGCCTGCGACCATGCGTCACGACACGGTCTGAAGGGTGAAGGAAAGTCCGTCTCTATCTCTATTGCACTCTAACAGGGCGCCTGAGCAGCAACAAGCGCGGCGCGCAAGAAGCGCGTTGCCGTTAGCTGT
The DNA here is from genome assembly GCA_035546535.1 of Pirellulales bacterium. Lineage (NCBI taxonomy): Bacteria > Pseudomonadati > Planctomycetota > Planctomycetia > Pirellulales > Pirellulales bacterium. The sequence continues at coordinate 7,005 of DASZWQ010000128.1, forward strand.
TCCGTTAGCGCGCAGCATCTATAATCACGACAGCGACCCAAAGTTTTGCGGCACCATTGCTGGAGCTTCCGTGGCGATGCAGGAATTCGACTATACGCGGCCACCACCACCGGCGCCGCCTCCACCGCGACGACCGCTGGCGCTCTTCTTCTTGCTAGCGATGCTGGTCGTGGTGACGACCGCCCCGTTCCTGGTCGAGCGCATCCAGTACGCCTCCACGCGCGGCAAGCTGCGGGCGCGGGCCGACACGGCCAGCGAGGAATTAGACAAGCTGAAGGATAAGGCGGGCCTGGTTTCGCTGGCCGACACTTCGCACGTCTTCAACCTGGTGGCGCGCAAGGTCGAGCCGTGCGTCGTACACATCGATGTCGAGCAATTGCCCGGCAGCCGGCCGGACGAAATCGTGCTGCGCATTCCCGGACACGGTCCCCCGGTCACGCAAGGGCAGGGGTCGGGCTTCATTATCGACGCGGACGGGCACATCGTGACGAATCGGCACGTCGTCGAAGGGGCCACCGCGATTCGCGTCAACCTGGCCGACGGCCGCATGATCGAGGATGTAACACTGGTGGGCGATGACGAGCTGACGGATCTGGCGGTGTTGAAAATCAACGCCAGTGATTTGTCCGTGGCCTCGTGGGGCGACAGCAACGCCTTGGACGTCGGCGATTGGGTGCTGGCGGTCGGCAACCCTTACGGACTCGATCGCACGGTGACCTCGGGGATCGTCAGCGCCACGCAGCGGCGCAAAATCGCGCCCTCGAGCACCTATCAAGACTTCCTCCAGACTGACGCCGCGGTGAATCCGGGTAACAGCGGCGGGCCGCTCGTAAATATGTTCGGCGAAGTCGTCGGCGTGACGACCGCGATCGTGGGGCGTTCGTACCAGGGCATCAGCTTCGCCATCCCCAGCGAAGTGGCGCGGAACAGCTTTGATCAAATCATCAAGAACGGCCACGTCGAGCGCGGCTACCTGGGCGTCGGCTTTCAGGATTTGAATCCGAAGCTGGTGCAAGGCTTGGGACTACAGAGTGACCAGGGGGCACTCGTCGCGGAAGTCGCGCCGGGTTCCCCCGCCGATGCGGCTGGCATTCAAGAGGGGGACGTGATTCTCGAATGGAATGATCGGCGAGTCATCGACCCCACGGATCTGGCGAGGGCCGTGGCGGGCACGGAAATCGGCTCGACGGCAAAGCTGGTGATCTGGCGAAAAGGCGAACGACAAACGATCGAGGCAAAGGTAGGGCGCAGGCCCGTGCGACCGCGCATGCGGGGACGGTAGCCTTCCGCACTTCGGATCGCGAAGCGTCGGTAACAAGCGAGATACCAAGGGAGGCTGACAACCGGCGTTAACAACTTGTCGGCAGTTTGCTCGCACCCGATCGGGGCCGTGATAGCACCAGGATCGCGCGGCGAATAGTGGGACCAAGCGCCGAGAAATGTCCGCGAAGAGCGCGCGATTTGGCATGCGATTTTTGTGTCCGAAGTCCAATCCAGGCTTAGCTTGACCCCTATTTTTTGCAGGGCTATAATCCCGCCCGCTTTTGACCCAAAGCGGATTGTCCGTGAACGTTTTTCGGCGACAGCGCTTGACCCACACGTGCCTGTCGTCGTGTTTTTTGCAGCTGTTGATCTCCCGCGCTTCTTGTTGACCGTTCGCGCGCCGCGGCGTGCGCCGCCAGGCGTATTCGCCAACGACGCGCGTGTAACGGATTGCCAGGCCGCCAGGCCGCGGAGTTGCCGTGTCTGCTGGATCGTCGTTCGAGATCAAAGAGCAGATCAAACGGTCGATCGACATCGTCGACCTGGTCGGCAGCTATGTGCAGTTGCGCCGCGAAGGGCGCGGTTACAAGGCGCTCTGCCCGTGGCACGACGATTCGCGCCCCAGCCTGCAAGTGAATGCCGAGCGGCAATCGTGGAAATGCTGGGTTTGTGACGTCGGCGGCGACGTCTTCAGCTTCGTCATGCGGATGGAGAAAGTCGAGTTCCCCGAGGCGCTGGCCATGCTCGCCGAGCGCGCGGGAATTCCGCTGGTGCGCACGGCCAGCTCGGGGCGGCCCACGGACGATAAGAAACTTCTGCACCAGGCCATGGCCTGGGCCGAGGAACTGTACCACCAGTTCTTGCTCAAAGCGCCGGCCGCCGCCGGGGCCCGTGACTACCTGGCCCAGCGTGGGCTGTCGGACGAGAGCGTGCGCCGCTTCCACTTGGGATTCGCGCCGTATGACTGGGAGTGGATTGTCACTCAAGCCCGGGGGACGCGCTTCACGCCGCAAATCCTGGAAGCGGTCGACTTGATCCGTCGGCGCGCCAACGGCCCGGGGCATTGGGACACGTTTCGCGGGCGGGTTCTGTTTTCGATCCGCGATACGCAAAGCCGTCCGGTCGGATTCGGCGGACGCGTCATCCCCGTCGAGGGGGAACAGACCCCGCCGGCCAAATATCTCAACTCGCGCGAGACGCCGCTCTTCACCAAGAGCAGCCTGCTCTATGGCCTTGATGTCGCTCGCGAGGCGATCACGAAGCAAAAGACGGCGATCGTGATGGAGGGGTATACCGATTGCTTGATGGCGCAGCAGTTCGGCATTGCGAATGCCGTGGCGGCCTTGGGAACGGCCTTCGGCGAGCGGCACGTGCAACTGCTGCGGCGTTACGCCGACCGCATCGTGCTGGTCCTCGACGGCGACAAGGCGGGCCGCGACCGGACGAACCAGTTGCTCGAGATGTTTATCGCCGAGCCGATTGATTTGCGCGTGCTGACGCTGCCCGACGAATTGGATCCGTGCGATTTCCTTCTGGCCCGGGGGCGCGCGGCCTTCGAAGCCTTGCTGGCCGGGGCGGCCGATGCGCTGGAGCACAGATTTCGCACGGCCACCGAGTCGATTTCGGCCGAAAGCGGCGTCCACGAAGCGAATCAGGCCCTGGAAGAGGTGTTGGGCACGCTGGCCAAGGCTCCCCGTCTGGCGGCCGCGTCCGCCGGCGCCGCGCGGCTGAAGGAAGAGCAAATTCTGAACCGGCTGGCGGCGAAGTTCGGTATTTCGGAAGAACGGGTACGAGCCCGCCTGACGTCGTTGCGACAGACCGCGCGACAGCCGAAGCGAGCCGCCGCCGGGAACGAAGCAGTCGCAGCGGCGGTCCTCGATCCGTGGGAACGCCGTTTGCTGGAGATTGCGATCGTCGCGCCCGAGCTCCTGCCGAGAATGCGCGAAGAAATTTTGACGGAACAGTTGACTTCGGCGTCGGCCCGCGCGATTCTGACATGCAGCTACGAGTGGTGTGGCGCGAGCCCATCTTTATTCGACCACCTGCTCGTACAGTTTGACGAGCCCGAGCTGAAAAGTCTGATCGTCGATCTCGACGAGCGCGGGCGTGCGAAGGGGGGGACGGAGATCGCTGCAGAACTCGAGCAGCTGTTGGCGGCGCATCGCCATCGGGCTGACCAAATCGAACAGCGCCGAGGGATGTCTGCGCTGGCGGAGCGACGAGTGGACGAACAAGCAGAAGCGGAGATTCTGCGACAGATCTGTGAGCGTGAGCGGAGTCGGCAAGGTATTTCCGTGCCCACGGATGGGTAGAGGATGCCCTGCCGATTGATCGAAGCGCGAGGTGGCCAATCATGACCCTTGCTTGGACCTCGCGGCCGAGATCATAATCGTTGTCCGAGACGCGCGCTGCGACGCGCGGGAGGATGTCAGTGGATCATTCCGATATCGACCTCGAAGAATTGGTAGCGCTGGGCAAGGCGCAAGGCTATCTGACCTACGATCAGGTCAACGAGTATCTGCCCGACGAGGCCGTCAATCCCGACAAGCTCGACAGCCTGCTGGTCGCCTTGGACGACCTGGGCATTTCTCTTTACAACGAGCCGCCCGAGCTGGACGCGGGCGAGCCGGCCGAGGTAACGGCCAACGGCGCGGTGGAAGTTTCTTTGCGTTTCGAGGACGAGGCGCCGGCCAAGGAGCCGCCGCGCATTCTGCTGGACGATAGTTCGCGCTGGAACGAAGATCCGGTGCGGATGTATCTGACGCAGATGGCCGAAATCCCGCTGTTGACGCGCGATCAGGAAATCTCGCTGGCCAAGAAGATCGAGGTCACGCGCAAGCGCTTCCGCCGCACCGTGCTGGCTTGCGATTACGCCATGCAGGCCACGATCAACACGCTGGCGAGCGTCCACGACGGCAGTTTGCCCTTTGATCGCACGATCAAGGTCTCGCTCACCGAGCGATTGACCAAAGAGCAGATCATGGCCCGTATGCCGCACAACCTGAAGACCCTGAACCACCTGCTGGAAGAGAATCGCCGCGATTTCCGCGTCGTGATCAGCCGCAAGGCGTCGCGCGAGGAGCGGATCGCGGCCCGCCGCCGCTTCCTGTCGCGCCGGCACAAGGCGTTGACGCTGGTCGAGGAATTGAGCCTGCGGACGCGCCGCGTGCAGCCGCTACTCAAGCAGTTGGCCGAGATCGCGCATCGCATGACCGAGCTGCAGGCGCGGATCGCCCGGATCGACGCCGCCGGCGCCCTGGGCGCGGCCAAGGACGAGCGGGCCAACCTCCGCAAGGAGCTGCGCGACCTGATGCTCATCACGCTGGAAAGCCCCGCCAGCCTGCGGAAGCGCTGCGAGCTGATGCGCGAGCAGTTCCGCGACTACGAGAATGCCAAGCGCGAGCTGTCGGGCGGCAACCTGCGGTTGGTCGTGTCGATCGCCAAGAAGTACCGCAACCGCGGCTTGAGCTTCCTGGACCTGATCCAGGAAGGTAACACGGGGCTGATGCGGGCCGTCGACAAGTACGAGTATCGCCGCGGCTACAAGTTCTCGACCTACGCCACCTGGTGGATTCGGCAGGCGATCACCCGCGCCATCGCCGACCAGGCCCGCACGATCCGCATCCCGGTCCACATGATCGACGTTCTCAGCCGGCTGCGTAACGTGTCGAAGCGGCTGGTGCAGGAACTGGGACGCGAGCCGACGACCGAGGAGACCGCCCACGCCGCCGACATTAGTGTCGAGGAGACACGTCGCGTGCTGAACATCGGCCGGCATCCGATCAGCCTCGACCGGCCGGTGGGCGAGAGCGAGGATAGCTCATTTGGGGAGTTCATCGAGGATAATGCCTCGCAAAGCCCGCTCTCGACGGCCGCGCAGAGCATGCTCCGCGACCGTATCGAGAATTTGCTGAAGACGCTCACCTATCGCGAGCGGGAGATCATCCGGCTACGATATGGACTTGGCGACGGTTACACCTATACTTTGGAAGAGGTAGGGCGGATCTTCAAAGTGACGAGAGAACGTGTGCGACAAATCGAGGCCAAAGCCGTTCGCAAGCTGCAGCACCCGGTGCGGAGCAAACAGCTCGAAGGATTCCTCGAGGGGATCGCGAGTTGATACCGAAAGGCACAACCGCTGGCCGCAAGGCCAGCGGTTTTTTCATTTATGAATCAGGCAAATCTTGAAAAGGACGGGAACCAACGCCCCATGCCCGCCACGACCAACGTGCTGCGCGACCTGCATCGGATTCATCAGCAACTGGGCGACCTGCGCGACCGCTTGGAACGCGGTCCCAAGCAGATCAAGGCCCGCGAGGCGAATGTCGCTCGACTGGAAGGCGAATTGAACCAGGTCAAAGCCAACGCCAAGGCGGCGCGGGTGACGGTCGACCAGAAGCAACTGCTCCTCAAAACCGGGGAAGGTAAAATCGCCGACCTCAAGACCAAGCTCAACCAGGCCAGCAGCAACCGCGAATATCAGGCGCTGCGCGACCAGATCGCTGCCGACCAGATGGCCAACAGCGTCCTGGCCGACGAGATCCTGGAAGCGATGGAAAAGATCGACGAGGTCGCCGGCGGCGTTGGCGAGGCCGAGCAGAAGGTCGCCAAGGGGAAAGAAGAGCTTGCCAAGATCAAGCAGCAAGTCGCGAATCAGCACGACAGTCTGGCCGAGGACGTCCGCCGCCTGGAGGCGGAGTTGAAGGCCGCCGAGGCCGTGCTGCCCGACGACTTTCGCGAAGCCTATTACCGCATCGTGAAGAGCAAGGGTTCGGACGCCATGGCCCAGGTCGAAAATGGCTGCTGCACCGGCTGCTACCAGCAGATCACGCAAAACATGAACAACAACTTGCTCATGGGACGCATCGTTTTCTGCCAGGGCTCGTGTGGGCGATTGCTCTACCTGCCCGAGGATCGTTCGCCGGGCGGGGCTGGCTGATATCCGGCGATTTTGATCGCGGTGCGGGTTTGATCGCGGTGCGGGCGAGGAGTGCGGCTTGCCGCGGAAGTGATCCGAGCGGAATTCAGGCCGCTATTCGCCGTTTCAAAACCGTGGTCGGGTGCCGCTGGTGGCTCGCCCACCAGTGAGGAAGTCTCGATAAAAGACTGGTAGACAAGCTACCAGTGGCACACTTGCGGGAGCGTTCGTCAGGCATTTTTCAAACAGCGTCTCGGTCGCCGGCAGTGACGAATCGCCGCCCGTTCATTCCGCGGCGCTGGTCGCCTGACTGTCACTTTAGCAAGGTCGGCTCGAGTGCCTCGAAACACCACTTTACACGGCTGTTACGGCCCGACAAAATGACCAATCGTCGTGCGGCCTCCCAAACGGGGGCCGCATTTTTTTCGCCTTGGGAGTGAAGAGACATGTCTGACGTCATCCCCATGAGCCGCGGCGGCTACGACAAGCTCAAAGCCGAACTCGAGCACATGGAACAGGTGGAAATGCCGAAGATCGCCCAGCGAATCGCCGCCGCGCGCAGCGAAGGTGATCTGAGCGAAAACGCCGAATACCACGGCGCCCGCGAATCGCAGGCGATGATGCAGGCCAAGATCAACTTGCTGCGCGACAAGCTGAGTCGGTCGCGCATCGTCGACCCGGCCACGCTCCCCAAGGACGAAGTGGTGTTCGGCTCGACGGTGGTCGTCAAAGACCTCGACTTCGGCGACACCGAAGAGTTCACGCTCGTCGGCGCCGGTGACGAAGACTATGACAACGGTAAGATCCAGATCACGAGCCCCCTGGCCCAAGGCCTGGTCGGACACAAGGTGGGCGACAAGGTCGAGATCCAGGTTCCGCGCGGGACGATGAAATTCGAGATTCTGGAAATTCGCGCTGGGCTGGAGTAGCGCTCGGCCCGACAGATCTTCTCGATCGGGCGCGCGAGTCGCTATGGGGTTTCATCGGTGATGAGCAACAGCCCTCGCAAGGTAAACCTGAAAGACAAGCTCGCGCTGTTCGCCGAGCATTGGAGCCCGCGGATCATTGCCGAGCTGAACGGGCAGCACGTCAAGCTCGTGAAGCTGCTGGGGGAATTCGATTGGCACCACCATGCCGACGAGGACGAGCTGTTTCTTGTCGTTCGCGGACGCTTTCGGATGGATTTCCGCGACCATGCGGAGTGGGTCGAAGAGGGGGAGCTGCTGGTGGTGCCGCGCGGCGTCGAACATCGCCCGGTGGCCGAAACCGAGGCGCACGTTCTGCTCTTTGAACCCGCCTCGACGCTGAACACCGGCAATGTCGAAAGCGAACGCACCGTGCGCGAGCCGGAGCGGCTGTAGGAAGGCGATGCGATGAGCATCGGCGCCCGCGCAAGAGAACTGCGACGTTGAAGATCGGCGCTAGGTTTCTGTCCCCGGCCTCTGCGATCTGCGAGGCGGGGGACTGTAGGGTGCGCTATGCGCACCACGAACGAAAGTTCTCGGGTTATGGTGCCCACAGGGCACCCTACAAAGTCTGGGGTTATAGCCCCGGCTACAGACCTTGCAGTTCCGAGCACCCACGTTGACATCTTCTCTTACAACGAGTTCTGAATCTACAATTCGTGCATGAGCCATAACGAGCGACAGGTCGTGGTGTTTGCCGATGCGCGGCCGACGTTGGCCAGCCTGGTACACAATCGGCTGGCCGAAGCCGGCATCGAATCGTTCGTCGAAAATGAATTCCTGGGGCAGGCCGCTGGCGACTTGCCCGCCGGGGCCATCATGCCGCGCGTGGTGGTCGCCGAGGCTGATGCCGAGGACGCGCACCAGGTCGTGGCGGACTTCCGGCGCGAGGCGTTCGGCGCGCTGGCGGTCATCAGTCGCGAGTCGGAAGACGCGAGCAGCACGGCCGTAGCGCGGCGCGCCGGCCCGGTTGCCGACGAAGACGTGGCCCCCGCCGAGCGCGTGATTGTTCTGTGCCCTGAGTGCGGCAAGCCCCGGATGACGGTCTGTCCCTATTGCAACACGGCCAGCGCCACGTTTCCGGCCGGCGATCGTACCGGCCTGCGCGCTGCGGACGACGTGCCAGGCCTGGTGATCTGCCAGACGTGCGACGAACCGTTCGAGCCGGAATACTACCGGCGTTGTGCCTGGTGCGGCCACGATTTTGGCCACGGGCGCGAGACGGAACCGCCGGAAACGGTCGAGTACCTCAACGACCGGGTCACGGTGGCCGCGGTCGCCCTGGGGGCGGCGGTGTTCGTCGTTCTCGCGTACTTCAGCACGCTGCTGAAATAAAGCGACTGAAATAAAAAAGACGGCCGGAGTTCCGGCCGTCCTTGAATATTGTTGGGTAGTTGGCAGTTCGCCGCGCGGACTACGTGCTGAACTCGGGGCGGCGCCGCTCGAGCTGGCTTTGCAGCCGCTGCACGATCGAGCTGTGCATCTGGCTGACGCGGCTTTCCGAGAGATCGAGCGTGGCGCCGATCTCCTTCATCGTCAGCTCCTCGTAGTAGTAGAGGATGATGATCAACCGCTCGTTGCGATTCAGGCCCTTGGTGACCAGTCGCATCAGGTCGTTTTTCTGGATGCGGCGCGTGGGGTCTTCCCCCTTCTTGTCTTCGAGAATGTCGATTTCGCGGACATCCTTGTAGCTGTCGGTCTCGTACCATTTCTTGTTCAGACTGATCAGATTGACGGCGCTGGCGTCGAGCATCATCTTTTCGAGTTCGGCGACGCTGATGCCCATGTGCTCCGAAAGTTCGGCTTCGGACGGCTGGCGGCCGAGTTTCGTTTCCAGCGTCTTGATCCCTTCGTTGAGCTTGCTGGCCTTCGAGCGCACCAGGCGGGGCACCCAGTCCATCGTGCGCAGCTCGTCGAGCATGGCGCCGCGAATCCGGGGCACGCAGTAGGTCTCGAATTTCACGCCGCGCGTCAGGTCGAAGGCGTCGATCGCGTCCATCAGGCCGAAGACGCCCGCCGATACCAGGTCGTCGAGTTCGACCCCTTCGGGCAGTCGGGACCAGATGCGCTCGCCGTTGTATTTCACGAGCGGCAGGTACATTTCGACCAGGCGATTGCGCAGGTCCTGATTATTGGGATCTGCCTTGAAAGCCTCCCAGATCTGGGTCACCTCTTCGGCAGCCATCGTCGTTACCATGCCATCCTCCGTGAATCAGCCGGCAGCGTGTACGAATTGTTTTGAGCCTTAATCCGCTGGCGGTGCGTGGCGCTCAATGCGTTTCAGCCCGCGCTCTTCGCGGCCGGCGAGACAATCGCTTCCGTGCGATTTGTGTCCCGCCTGCTTGGGGTAAGCGTTTGAACTCGGACGGCGATCGGTGGAAATTGTCCGCCACTCGGGCGAAAGCGTTCCCGCGATCGCGCCGTTAGAGTTCCAGCAGCCTTTCCAGATTGACTAAGCGGAATAAAGCGAAACTCGGTCCTGATATCGGCAGTTCGGTTCGTGTGAGTTGAATGAATTCGCATCGGTGTATTGCTTTCTCGCGCTGAGCCAGCTCTGGCCGCAGCGAGTGACGTCTCATCGTGCGGACATCGCCGCTGCGGTCTGCAACTCTCGCGTGCCCTCCGCCGGTGCGAACGATCGAGCCGCGGACGTGAGCGCGCGGCCGGCGATACGTGATAGCTCGTCGGCGGCCGCCGAGCGGGGTGCCTGCACCACAAAGGGTTGCGCCGCCGCCGTATCCCGGATGGCAGCGTCGAAGGGGATCGATCCCAACACGCGTGTTTCGACGCCCAGGAAACGCCGGCACGCACGTTGCAAGCGTGTATGCGCGTCTTGGGCCGCGTGCAAATCGGCCGCTTGATTGATGATCGTGGCGACCCGCAGGACGCGTTTTTCGGTGGCATGCGCCTTGACCGTGGCATAAGCATCCATGACCGCCACGCTGTCGGCCGAAGTCACGAGCAAAACCTCGTCGACGGCACGCCAGAAGGTCCGTGAAACCGGGTTGATGCTCGCGCCGACGTCCAACAGCACGACGTCGGTGTGCTGGCCCAGGCCGCGCAAACCGTCCAGTAACGATTCCTGATTCCGCGAAGTCCATTCGACCGAAGCCTGCGCGCGCCAGCGACCGGGCAGGACTTGCAGCCCGGACGGACCGCGCTGAATGGCTTCGTGCAGAGAGCGCAGGCCGGACAAGACGTCGGCGATCGTCGGGCAATCGGACAGTCCGCACTGCGCCGCGACGTCGGCCCGCTCGGCGTCGGCGTCGACCAACAGGACGCGCCGGCCGTCCTGGGCCAGGGCAACTCCCAAATTCACCGCCAGCGTCGTGGCGCCGACGCCCCCCTTGCCCCCTGCCACGGCCAGCATGACGGGCGCAGCGTGCGCGCTCGCATGACTGCGGCGCGCTCCCTCGTGCATGAGTGTTCGCAGGCGAAAGGCTTGATCAGACATGGTTTCGATCCACGCAGAACCGGTAAACGATGTACTTTTAAGAACGGGCAGCGACATTCAGCACGACCTGCGCGACGCGACGCGGCTGAGCCGTTTCGATGTCGTCCGGTACGTTCTGTCCGTTGGTCAGATAACTCAAGGGCAACCGCGCGCTGCGCAAGGCCGGCAGTAAGTGCCCCAGTCCGCTGGCCTCGTCCAGCTTGGTCAGAATCAGGGAGGTGGTGCCGGCGGCGGCAAAGCGATCGGCGGTGTTGATCAGGTTCGCGCCGCTGGCGGCACTGGACAGAACCAGGTGGACTTCATCGGCCCGCGCTTCGGACAACAGCGCCCGCAGCTCGCGAATCTTGACTTCGTCGCGCGGGCTGCGGCCTGCCGTGTCGAGCAGCACCAGGTCGAGATGTGCCATGCGATCCACGGCCTCGCGCATCTCACGGGGCGTGCTCACTACTTGCATCGGCAGGTCGATGATGTCGGCGTAGGTGCGCAGCTGCTCGACCGCCGCGATCCTGTACGTGTCGACCGTGATCAGGCCGACGTTCCATTTTTCGCGCAACCGGAAATTGGCGGCCAGTTTGGCGATGGTCGTCGTCTTGCCGACGCCGGTCGGCCCGACCAAGGCCACCACGCGGCAGCGACCCGGGGCGAGCGCAATCGGCGGCTGCACCGCGATTTCGCGTTCGATGATTTGCACGACGCGCGTCCGCAGCGCGGCGGCATCGCCCAGCTCGTGCGGCAGCGCTTCACTCCGTACGCGCTCCATCAGGTCGCGCGCCACGTCCTCAGGCATTTCACAATCGATCAGCTCGGCATACAGGCCAAAGAGCGATTCGGGCAGCTCCGGCGTCGAGGGGCCGCGGCTGCGCCGGCACAGGTCTTCGACCATCGCCTGCAATTCGTTGATCTTGCGCGCCAGGTCTCCCGTCGGAGCGGCATTAGGCTCGGCGTGGTTGTGCGGCGCGGGCGCGTCGTCGCTTGTATCCGCTGGCGCGGGATACCGGTGCGGCACGACGACGTCGTTCGACGCCGTGACCTCGATCCTTCGCACGCCCGGCAGCCATCGCAGCAGCCGGCCCAGCGGCGCTTCCCGCGTATGCAGCACGGCGGCGCCGGGCCCTAGATCGCTGCGGACGAGCCGCAATGCTTCCTGCATCGAACTGGCACGATAAGTCCTGATTTCCATGCTCATTCCTTGACCTGCCACGAACTCGTTTTTTCTTGAAGAATGGCTCGGCTATCCATGTCTCGTTATGCCGCTGCGCCCACCACGCTATCGGCAACGACCGCGACGCATTCGACGCGCGTGTCGGACGTGATCTCCTGGAAACTCAACACGACGAGCTTCGGTAATCGGGCCGCCGTAACCTGCTTGACCACGGCGCGGATACCGGCGCTCACGAGGAGTATTGGCGTTCGGTGTTCGCTCTTGAGAATGTCCGCTTGCTCGGCAATCTGCTGGCAGAGTTGCTCGACGACTTGCGGCGGCAGTTTTACGGCCAGCCCGGCTTCGCCCTGCTCGCTGGCGGCGCGAATGCGCTCTTCCCACGTGGCATCCAGCGTCAGTACGTGCAGACACTGCTCGCGGTCGCGATAGCGGGTCGAGATCGCGCGAGCGAGCCGCTGCCGGGCATGCTCGGCCAGCACGAGCGGATCCCGGTCCTGCGGTGCATGATCGCCGAGCGCTTCGAGGATCAGGCCCAACTGTCGGATCGGCACGCTTTCGCGCAACAGCAGTCGCAATACTTGCTGCACTTCCGCCAGCTTCATGACGTCCGGCACCAGTTCGTCGACAACGGCGGGCGAACTTGCCCGTAATTCATCGAGCAAATGGCGGGTCGCATCGCGGGTGAGCAGCTCTTCGGCGTGCTCGCGCACGACTTCGGCCAGATGCGTGGCGATAGCGTGTGTCGGCTCGTGTACTTCGTAGCCGTGCGATTCCGCTTCGCGGCGCTCGCTGGTCGGAATCCAAATGCCGGGACGATCGAAGGCGGCTACGTGCGACGCGTCGGCGATCGGCTCGACGACGGCCGAAGTTTCGATTGCCGCCAACAGCCCGGGACGGACGAATCCTTCGGCCACGGCGATGTCGGCAATCTTGATGCGGTATTCGTTCTGTTCCAAACGGGTGTTGTCGCGAATGCGGACTTTTGGCAGCACGATGCCGATTTCCGCGGCGATGCGCTGGCGAATTTGTTGCACGCGCGCGAGCAGGTCGCCGCCGCGCTTGGTGTCGGCCAGGCGGATCAAGCCGATGCCGATTTCGATCTCCAAGGGATCGATGGCCAGGTACTGCTCGACGCGTGGCTCGGTTTTCTTGGCTTCCGTGGCTTGCTGCGCCAGAGCGGCCTCGGCTTCGCGATGACGGCGTGACAAGACGACCGACAGCGCGGCGGCCCCGCCCGCGATGGCCAAGAGCGGCACCAGCGGCAAGCTCGTGAACGTCAACAGGGCCAGAAAGCCGGCGGTAACCAACAGCACTTCGGGGCGCGAGAACAGTTGCCGCACGAATTGCGCCGGCAGATCGGTCTCTTCGCTGGAGCGCGTCACCAACAGCGCCGCGGCCAAGGAAATCAAAAGGGCGGGCACCTGCGTAACCAGGCCGTCGCCGATCGTCAGCCGCGTGAAGATCGACGCGGCATTGGCCAGGTTCATGCCCGATTCGACCACGCCGACGAACAAACCGCCCACGATGTTGACCAGAATGATAACGATGCCGGCGATCGCGTCGCCGCGAACGAACTTGCTGGCACCATCCATGGCGCCGAAGAAATCGGCCTGGCGCGTGACGTCCGCGCGGCGCCGCTGGGCTTGCTTTTGGTCGATCACGCCCGCGTTCAGATCGGCATCGATGGCCATCTGTCTTCCGGGCATGCCGTCGAGGGCAAAGCGGGCGGCCACTTCGCTGATGCGCGCGGCTCCCTTGGTGATGACGACGAACTGGATGACGATGATGATCAAGAAGATGATCAGCCCGACCACCAGGCGGTCGCCGGCCACGAACTCGCCGAAGGTGCGCACGACGCCGCCGGCGGCATCCAGGCCGTCGACGTCGGCGCGCGTCAGAATCAGGCGCGTGGTGGCGATGTTCAAAACCAGCCGGCCGAGGGTGGTGGCCAAGAGGAGCGAAGGAAAGACGCTGAACTCCAGCGGCGATCGCACGTAGACCGTCGTAAGCAACAGGACGACGGCGACCGCGATATTGGCCGACAGCAGCAAATCCATCAGTGCCGCTGGCATGGGAACGAGGATCACCAGCAAGCTGGCCATCAGGCCAGCCGGCAAGACCAGCGTCGTGAGGCGCGCAAGCACACGATCGGTGCCCACGCCTGGAGGTGATCCAGGTGACACGGATTTGTCCCGCGGTCGCAGGGATAGAAAGAAACGCAAAAACGGTAGAAGTGAGGGGGGGACATTAGACAAAAGCCCGGGGAGTGTCCAGGGCGATTTAACAATCGCCGGCAAGCGTGAAGGAGCGCGCGTGACGCATGCCTTGGAATTCGCAACTATCTGCCTCCAAGAAGGTTACCGCCCCACGATGGCCGGCACGGTCCTTGCTGGTTCTCGCTCTGGAACGTTACGATAGGGCCCGTGCCGTCCGTGTTCTTGGACACATCGACTTGCTAGGGGCCGGTCGCCCCCCAGCCCGGACGGCGATCCAGCGTGCTCGTCAGCGATATCTCATGACGCAATCCCCTGCCAGCGATCCCCAGCCGCCTAAGAAGCCCGCCAAAGCGCGCGACTGGATGCCGATGTTCTGGGACGGGATGAACTTTCCGGCTTGGACCCGGCTGCTCATCAAGAACCGCTTTCGCCTGGGCTGGCAGTGGTGGTACATGCTGCCGATGGTCACCGCATTCAGCCTGTTTCACTCGGCTTACCGCGCGTGGCAGTGGATCCTGGTGAATTGGTGGATCAAGGAGAAGTTCGAGTACCAGCCATTGTTCATCCTGGGGCATTGGCGCTCGGGCACGACGCTCTTGCACGAGCTGTTGGTGCTCGACAAGCGGCACACGTACCCGACGACCTATGAGTGCTTCGCGCCGAATCACTTCGTGATCACCGAATCGCTGGGGACCAAGCTGCTGGCATACATGGTGCCCACGCGACGGCCCATGGATAACATGGCCGCCGGCTGGCAGCGTCCGCAGGAAGACGAATTCGCGCTGTGCAACCTGGGCTTACCATCTCCGTACCTGACGATCGCCTTTCCCAACGAGCCGCCGCAGGATCAGGAGTATTGGACGCTCGAGCACGTCCCCCGCGCCGACGTCGAGCGCTGGAAGCGCGTCTTTCGCCGCTTCTTGCAGTACATCAACGTGCGCACCAAGACGCCGCAGCGCATCGTCTTGAAATCGCCGCCACATACCGGCCGGGTGAAGGTGCTGCTGGAGATGTTCCCGGACGCGAAGTTCGTTCACATCGTGCGCGATCCGTTCGTGATCTTTCCCTCGACCGTGCACCTGTGGAAAACGCTCTATTCGACCCAAGGAATGCAGAAGGCGCGCTTCGAAGGATTGGAAGAATACGTGCTGGCGAATCTCACGCGCATGTACGAACGGTTCGAGATCGATCGCGAATTGATTCCCCAGGGCAATTTCTGCGAGCTGCGCTACGAGACGCTGGTGGCCGATCCGGTGGCCGGCATCAAGGAAGTCTACGAAAAGCTGGGCCTGGGAGGGTTCGACCAGGTGCTGCCGGCCTTGCAGGACTACGTAGCCTCGACCAAGGGTTACGAAACGAACAAGTACCGCGACCTGGCTCCGGAGCTGCGCGAAGCTATTTCTCAGCGGTGGCGTGGTTATATTGAAAAATATGGTTACGCGCGCGACATCGCCGCCGGCGCGCCGCGATAGCTGCCCAGCGCCGAGCAAGCTCGGCGGCTAAATGTGTGTGAGAATCGCCACGGTTGAATCGCCTGCCTATGTCGCCTCGCGCCAAACCTCCGGAGCCGCGTTGGCTGTTGCGCCGCGCTGATCAGGCCGTCGTAGCCGGGCTGGTGGCCGTGGCGCTCGTGGCGATGGGTCTGTGGTGGGCCGGCCAGGGAGGGCTGAGGGGCCGGCTGGTCGAGTTCGAACGGCTCCCGGCGCGCACGGCACAGTTCCAGGTCGATATAAATTCCGCGGCCTGGCCCGAGCTCTCGCAGTTGCCCGGCATCGGCGAGGCGTTGGCGCGGCGGATCGTCGAATCGCGCGAGCAGGAAGGCCCTTTCGCCGATCACCAGGAGCTGCGCCGCGTGCGCGGCATCGGCCCGCGCACCTTGGAGCGCATTACGCCGTTTCTGCGTCCGATGCCGGAGACGGCCAACGTCGCTGGGCCGTAACGCATCGGGATACTGCGGGCGCTTGGCACGACCTGACAGGGTTGCGACCGCGACGAGGGGGCGTTACTGTCAAAGACTCGCGCATGCGCCCCGCGAATTCGACGTTGGTTCGATCCCTCCCTTTGATCGTCGACAGGCATCGGCGCCGAATCACTTCATGGATCACTTGCCGACCAGTGCCGACGCGCCCCATGACGAGCTGATTCGCGATTTTGGTCTGGCCAAGGCCACGGCCTTGAACATGTCGAACATGATCGGCATCGGGCCGTTCATCACGATGAATCTCATCCTGGGGGCGATGGGAGGCCCGCAGGCCATTCTCGGTTGGATCGTCGGCGTCCTTCTGGCCATCTGCGACGGCATGGTATGGAGCGAGCTGTCGGCGGCCATGCCTGGCTCCGGCGGTAGCTACTTGTATCTCCGCGAGTGCTTCGGCCGCGAGCGGTGGGGTCGCTTCATGGCCTTCATGTTCATCTGGCAGTTCCTGCTCAGCGGGCCGTTGGAAATCGCCAGTGGCGCCATCGGCCTGAGCAAGTACGCCGCCTATCCGCTGGTCCACTTCGGCTGGGTCGAAGGGGCTCGTCCGAATGACGATGCGCTCGGCAGCGACGAAGAGTCGGCCGCCGCGATCGAGGCCGGCGTGCCCGAGGCCTGGAGCAGCAAAGCCATCGCCGAACGGGCGATCGCCTTCGGCGTCTCGGCAGTGGCGGTCATGCTCCTCTATCGCCGCATCACCGCCATCGGGCGCCTGACGCTGTTTCTATGGCTCGCCATGCTCGGCACCGTGCTGTTCATGATCGTCAGCGGCTTGATGCACTTCGACAAGAACCTGATCGTTCCGTTTCCCGAAAATGCCTTTCACGTGGACGGCAAGTTCCTGTTCGGACTGGGGACGGCGATGGGAATCGCCATGTACGACTACCTGGGGTATTACGACGTTTGCTACATCGGCGACGAGGTGCAGCATCCGGAAAAGAACATTCCACGATCGATCATGATCTCGGTCGTGGCCGTGGCCGTGATCTACATGACGATGAACATCAGCTTCATCGGCGTTATTCCCTGGCAGGAAGTAGGCGACACCGTCGCGACGACGTTCGTCGAGAAACTCTATGGACCAGGCGCCGCCTGCCTGATCACGCTGTTCGTCGCGCTCACGGCCTTCGCGTCGATCTTCGCCATGTTCCTGGGCTACTCGCGGATTCCGTACGCTGCCGCGCGCGACGGAACGTTCTTTTCCTACTTCGATCACTTACACCCGAAGCAGAAATTCCCGGATCGATCGCTGCTGGTGGTGGGAGTCATCACCATGCTCGCCAGCCTGTGGACGCTCGAAGACGTGATCAACGCCATCCTTGCCTGCCGTATCCTCGTGCAGTTCGTCGGACAGAATGCGGGACTGATGCACTATCGACGGACGCATTCCCAGCGCGCGATGCCCTTTCGCATGTGGCTCTATCCCTTGCCGTGCTGGATCGCCTTCGCCGGCTGGATGTTTATCTTTGGATCGAAGCTCGTCGGGCAGATCGCGAATCCCTGGTACAAGCAGGAAGCGCTCCTCGGTTTGCTCGTGATCGCGGCCGGTGCTGGGATCTTCCTGGTGTGGAGCGCGCGGGCACGTCAGTGGCCGTTCACACGAAGCCAGACGTGAAATGACCCGCGGGTCACGTCCGCCGGTGTGTCGAGGGGGGACAAAGTTACCAGGGCAACCATCCTTTGCACCCACGTAAATGCCTACCGCTTCTCTGTTTATTTCAATGTCCCGCGGCCGGAGCCGACCGCAATCCGAGGGGGGTCAAAAGGGGGGGCTGCGGATGCTATACTTGTCGAGAGGTCAGCTTGCGACGGATCGCCATCGCCCGCGGAGGGGGATCAATCTCCCAGACGGTAGGTGGAGCCAGTGGTTCGGGGTGGCTTGGCTGATTGGTTTTTGACCACTGACTCACCCGCGGGAATCTGGTTCACATGTCCATCCGACTGTTGATTGCCGACGACCATCTTGTCGTCCGCACCGGGTTGAAAAGCCTGGTAGCCACTACCGACATCGAAATCGTGGGGGAAGCATCCACCGGCGGTGAATGCGTCCGTCTCGTCCAAGAACTAAACCCGGACGTCGTGCTCTTGGACATCCGCATGCCGGACGGCGACGGGCTGAACGCGTTGAGCCGTCTGAAGCTCGATCGGCCGCAAATGCCGGTGCTGGTCTTTTCGACCTATGACAATCCGACATATGTCGCCCGTGCCGTGGCACTGGGCGCCAATGGCTACGTGTCGAAGGGAGCGACCAAGGACGAGCTACTGCTGGCCATTCATACCGTGGCCCGCGGCGAAAACGCCTGGACGCGCGATGAGCTGCGTCGCGTGACCGGCGCCCTGGCCACGCCGCGCTTGGCATCGGATATCGACGTGCCGCTGACGCAGCGCGAAAGCGAAGTGCTGCGGCAGCTCAGCTACGGACTGACGAACAAGGAAATCGCGCAATCGCTGCAGATCAGCTACGAGACGGTGAAGGAGCACGTGCAGCACATCCTGCGCAAGCTTGGCGTCTCGGACCGTACGCAAGCCGCCGTGTGGGCGGTGCGCAAGGGGCTGGTCTAGGCAAGGCGGTTTCTTCGGTCGCGTCACGTTCTGAAGCCGGGGTCCGCGACGTCGGGTGCAATCGATCGGGGGTGGCGCGGACAACTTGCTTGTCCGTGCTGCGAAGTTAGCGAAAACCTTGTCGTGGTTTACGCTGAAGCGCCTGCGGCGCCCTGACAACGAGTTGTCAGGGCCACCCACGCGGTAGCAACAGGCCAGGCACAGGCTTGCAAACTGCGGCGACGTGGTGATTCGCCGCTAAGCGCCTGTGCGCTGAAGCTCTCGCTCGGCCGCGTCTTCTTCTGCCGCTTCGCGCATCCACTTCTGCAAACGTTCGGCGTCGGCGGCCACGGTGCGCGTGCCGAGGAAGAGGACGACCGCTAGTACGAGGTTCACCAGCGGCATCACGTACATTGCCTGATGAATGCCCTGGCCGGCAAATGGGGCAAGAGCATCGAAAATCTCGACCTTCGTCTTGCCGGCCAGCGAGACGCCGGCATCGAGCGCCGCTTGCGTCGTGAAATGTTGGCTGAGCTTGCCGAAGCCCACCGGGCCTAGCGCCCCGCCGAGAGCGTACATGGCGCAGAAATAGAGGGCCATGGCCGTTCCGCGCAGCGACGGTTCGATGACGTCCTGCACCGTCGAATAGACGGTTGAATAATACGTGTACATCAGCCCGCAGCCAAAACCGAACAGGACACTGAAGAGCAGCACCTGGCCGGTGGGCTGCTCGAGCGCGAAGTAGATCAAAGGCACGCTCAGCCCAAGCGCGGTCGCGGCCACGAGCAATCGACCGTTGATGCGGGTCTTGTACAGGCGGTCGCCGAGCCAGCCGCCAAGAAACAATCCTGGCACACCGACCAGTCCGTAGACGACCGTTGCCACATTTCCGGCGCTAGCTTTATCCAATTCGTGGTAACGGACGAGAAACGATTTGAGGAATCCGCCAATGGCGTACATGTTGAAATTGTGCAGGGCGCCGGAGGCGATGATCCAGCACATGGTCGGGATGCTAAGCACGAGCCAGTAGGGCGAACCTTCGCGGCGGCGCGTGCTGACGGCGTGCTCTTCGGCTTGTCCGCGCACCGGCTCCGTGATCATGAGCGCGGCCGCGGCGCACAGCAAGCCCGGGATGAAAGCGACGAAGAAGGCCGATTGCCAGCCGTAATTGGCGGCCATGTATCCACTGACGGCAAAACTGGCGGCGTTCCCCAGCGGCAGGCCGAGCATAAAAAAGCCCATGGCTTTGGCGCGGCGGTTGGCCGGGAACAGGTCGCCAATCAGCGAAGAAGAGGCCGGCGCGCACGTTGCCTCGCCGACGCCCACGGCGAGGCGCAGCACGACCATTTGCCAGAAATTTCGCGCCAGTCCGCAAGCCGCGGTCAACAGGCTCCAGAAGAACACGCCGACCGTCAGAATGCGCGAGCGGTTGCCACGATCGGCAATGCGGCCCAGCGGGATACCGATCGCCGCGTAAAGCAGGATGAATGCGGTGCCGAGATTGCCGAGATCGGTGTCGCTGATTTTCCAAGCATCACGAATGTCCTCGCCGACGGCTCCGATGATGAGCCGGTCGAAGAAGTTCATCATGTTGATGGCGAACAGGACGCAAAGCGCGAAGATGGGCCCGGTGCGTGGTTTCATGTGCGCGGCCCCCCGGCCGTGGCGATCAAAAAGAGAACTCGGCTGGCAAAACGCCGCCGCGATCGCGTGCCCGAATCACCCTGAACGCGTCCGCTGCTGCGAGCAGCGCATTTTGTGGCGGCGCAGGGGGGCCGTCAAGAAAAAAATGGCGCCCGGTGTCCTTGGCTACGGAGCAGCGAATCCCTGCGGATGCGTGCTGTGCCAGCGCCAGGCGGTCTCGACGATTTGTTCCAGCTCCGGATAGCGCGGCTGCCAGTCGAGCACGCTCCGCGCTCGCGAGGCATCGGCCACGAGTTCCGCCGGATCGCCCGGCCGGCGCGGCGCCAGGCGCACGGGAATCTCGCGCCCGCTGACGCGGCGGCAGACGTCGACAACTTGCCGCACGCTGTGCCCGCGGCCGGTTCCCAGGTTCAGAAGCAGCTTCTGACCGGGGCTGAGTCGTTCGATGGCTTTCAAATGCGCCGCGCCAAGATCGTCGACGTGGATGTAATCGCGAATGCAGGTTCCATCGGGCGTGGGATAATCGTCGCCAAAAATCGTGATCGCCTCGCGCTGCCCGAGCGCCACGCTCAGCACCAGCGGAATGAGGCGCGACTTCGAACGATCGACTTCTCCCAGGTCGCCGTCGGGGCTGGCGCCGGCCGCGTTGAAGTAACGGAGCGCCGCGAAGCCGAAATCGTAAGCGTGCGCGTAGTCCAACAGCGCCTGCTCGATCACCAGCTTGCTGAATCCATAGGGATTGATGGGGCGTTGCGGCGTGTCCTCGGTGATGGGCACGCGATCCGGCACGCCATAGGTGGCCGTCGTGCTGGAAAAGACGATGCGTTTGACGTCCGCGGCCCGCATCGCTTCCAGCAAGGCCAGGCTGGCGACGACATTGTTCTGATAGTATTTGTGGGGCTCGGCCACGGATTCGCCCACCAGGGCAAAGGCCGCGAAATGCATCACGGCTTCGATCTGCTTGTCGCGCAAAACGGCGGTGAGCTTCGCCTGGTCGGCGACTTCGCCTTCGATGATCCGCCCCGGCAGAGCAGCCTGGCGATGGCCGCGCGAGAGATTGTCGTAACACCACACGTCGTGCCCAGCCCGCGCCAGCAGACGCGACGCATGGCTGCCGATATAGCCTGCTCCGCCGGTTACTAGTATCCTCACGCGGCCGATCCTCCGATGGACAGGTCCAGGGGCCGAGCGCAAGGCGGTGTGCCGGCGCCCCCTCTGACCTTACTTCTGTCAGGCAAAGCGTAGCATCTGCGCCGATTATGCCAAATGGCAATGGTGTGGTTGGGAAGGCGTATAGGCCGTGACTGAGCCGTGTTTCAGTCCGCACGGTGGCAATCCCGAAAGCAAAGGCAAGGGGCTCGTCCAGGGTGGCCATTAGCCCGAAACACCAGCGAGGGATGAAACACTGCTCGCGGCTCAACCGTCGCTCGCGCTTCGGGCTGGTGGAGGTGAGTGGGTGCCGTGGCCCAAGCTGGTGGCCATGCAAAGGGATTGTGATCAATTGACGGTGCTGCTTCGCATGCTCGCGCAAGCGTGAGCACTGGCACTCGGCACCCAGCGTTCCGGTTTCTGGTGCACGCAGTGCACCCTACACAGCATGGCTCCTTCCAAACGAAAACTGTTGCGGGCCGCGGCCAAGGGTGTGCCGGCTTCCGAACATCCGTGGGTCGAAGCTTTCGCCGGCTATTTGCAGAGCGAATGTCACCTGGCGGCCAACTCCGTGGCCGCTTATCGCCGCGACCTGCGACGATTCTACGACTGGCTGGGCAAGCGCAACGTGGCCAGGCTGTCGATCCAGGAGCTGGCCGAATACGCCGGCTGGTTGCACGACCAGCAATTGGCCCCCGCATCGCTCGCGCGGCATCTGGTCTCGCTCAAGCTTTTTTTCCGGTATCTGCAATTGGAAGGAGCCCTGACCGAGAACCTGGCCGAGTTGCTCGGCAGTCAAAAGCTGTGGCAGCGCGTGCCCGAGGTGCTGTCGCCGACGATCGTCGAGAAGATGTTAGAGGGCCCGGTGGCCGGACAGCCGTGCTGGCGGCGCGATCGCGCCATGCTCGAGTTGCTGTACGCGAGCGGATGCCGGGCCTCGGAGCTGTCGGGCATGCAGCTGCGCGACATGCACCTCGACGAAGGGCATTGCTTGTGCCACGGCAAGGGAGACAAGCAGCGCCTGGTGCCGCTGGGGCGGCGGGCCATCGACGCGGTGCGGCAATATCTCGAACACGAGCGGCCGACGCTCGCGGCGTTTTCCATCCTGCCGCCGCCGTGGCTCTTATTGTCGCGGCGCGGCCAGCAATTGCGCCGTGAGCGCATCTGGGAACTGGTCAAACGATACGCCGTCGCGGCAGGCGCGCCGGAATCGGTCAGCCCACACACATTGCGGCACACGTTCGCCACGCACTTGCTGTCGGGCGGGGCCGATCTGCGCCAGGTGCAAGAGATGCTCGGACACGCCAGCATCGCCACGACGCAGATCTACACGCACGTGGATCCCACGCGGCTGAAGGCGGTCCACAAGCAATTTCATCCGCGCGGATAGCGCGTTAGCACTTAGTCGCGCCCCGTGCACAACCGAAGAAGCGCCGAGCGAGCTCGGCGGTTAAGTACGAGGAACGAATCGTTTTCATTAGCCGCCGGGCTTGCCCGGCGTTTGCGCGGCGGCGCTACTGCTTGGCCCACACGGTGCTCGCGTAACGATCTTTGAGCAGTTGCGTGGCTTGCAAAGCGCGCTCCGGCTTGCCCAGCTCGTTCCACAGCCGGGCCAGGTTGGAGAGCGCCTCGGCATGGGCTTCGCGGTTGCTGGGATATAACAGATCGACGTGCAGATACGCCAACAAGGCGTCTTTCGTAGCCCCTTCTTTTTGCCGGTAGCAATTGCCCAACGTGAGATACGCGCGGGCGTTGAGTTCGTTGTCTTCCGGATCGGCGTTATCGATCACCGCTTGCACGGCGGCGATGGCCGGGTCGGGTTGACCGGTGGCGGCCAGGCACGTGGCCTTGCCCAGCTGCGCGGCGAGCTTCAGACTTGCGGCCGGCCCTTTCTCATCGCCGGTCAGCTTCAGCACCGCATCGAAGGTGGCGAGCGCCTCGGGATATTTCTTTTGCGCCACGAGAATGCGCCCCTTGGCGACGCCGCCGCGCATTTTGTATTCGGGCCAGGGAGCACGCTCGACGGTCGCGTATTGTTCGAAGGCCAGTTCCGGACGCCCGATCGCCGCGAACAAATCGCCCAGCGTCTCGGCGGCGACCAGGAAGTGATAGTTGGTCGGATTCTCTTTGACGAACTGGCGCATTTCGCTGCCGGCCTTGGGAATATCGCCCGAGCCTGCCAGCGCCAGGCGGGCGTGGCAGAAGGCGCGGTAAAACTGCAGATCGTGTTTGATCTCGGGGCGATTGACCTTGGCGGGGTCGATCTTGTCGAGCGACTTGAGCGCGCCTTCGTAGTTGCCGTTCGAGGATTCGCTGCGCGCGAGCTTGAGTTCCGGCGGTTCGCCGTCGTAACTGATCGAGTCGATCTCGTTGACCGGAATCTGCTTCTTCTGGCCTGCCGCCATATCGAGCGCAACTTCCGTGGACGTCATCAAGCTGATCGACCCTTTGGCCGTTCCGCTGGGACGCATGCGCACGGTGTCATCGCCCGCCCGCGCTTGCGCGCCAACGACGAGCAACAGGAAAACAGCGACGAGCATTCGAGGCGAGGTACGGGAGAAGTGTTTCGTTTTCATGCGATCGTAGAAACGCAAGTTGATGGTGATCACTTGGCGGCGGCGGCAGCGTCGGTTTGCGGCTTGGCCGTGGCCGGTTCGGTTTTGTGTGGGATACCGGTCTCAGGCTGGCCTGCTTCTTTTTGAATGCGGCGCAGCAGCTTGTCGTATTTCTTGGGCCACTCGCCGCCGCCCAGGTCGGGGTGCAGCTGGGCGATCAAGAGCACGGCCGACTCGGCCTTCTTCAGCGAAGCGGCTTTTTCCGAGCCGCTCTGCTGCTGCGCGTGCAACAAGTAGCACTTGGCCTGGTTGTAGCTGGCTTCGTGAAAGACGTCCTGGAATTTCTTGTCGCGGCGCGTGAGGGCGGCCAGCCGGGTCCAACCCCACAGCACGTTATACTCTTGCCCCTTGGCATCTTTCTCTTTACGGCCGCCACCGATGGCCAGGGCGTACGTCGCGGGGTTCTCGCGTCCCCAGTCCTGGTAGGTGTAGGCCGCTTCGCGCTGCGCGTCGAGCAGCATCGGCTTCTTCTTCAGCACATCGGTCAAGAGGTCGATGGCCTCCTTGAAGTGGCCGCCGCGGCGCTGACTTTTCGCCATGCGCACCTCGACGGCCATCGCCGCGTCGGGGCCGGCGAACTCGGAGTCGGCCTTGATCAAGTCCAGGATTTTGCGATCGGCCGCGGCCGATTTCTCGAAGTACCTGGCCGCGCTCGGCGAAACGGAGTCGTCATCCGCTTCGTGGGCCGTGCCCAGGCGCGAATACGTCTCGGCCACCCAATTGAGCGAATTGAAGTTGTTGCCCGATTTCTTCTCGGCGACCTGGGTCAGGAATGCGTCTAAGCCATTGGAGACGGCTTGCAGGTCGTCGGTGCGATTTTCCTTGCGCAGCGCCGCGACGTGATTCTCGAGCTCCCGTCCCAGGCTGCGATAGATCTCGATCAGCATCTGGTTGCTTTTGTCGTCGCCGTTTTGGGCCACGGCAGCTTCCAGCGCGGCCATCACCTTTTCGGCTTTGTCGAGCTGTTTCGTGGCGGCGTAGGCTCGCAGCGCCGCCTTGCAGGTTTCGATGGCGAAGGTACCCTCGGCCGTCAGCGGATTCTTGGCTTCGACGAGCGTCAGTGGCCCGATCTTCGGATCTTCGAGCAATTTCACCGCTTGATCCGCGCGGTTGGTTTCGACGTAGATCTGCGCCAGCGATAACGCCGCGGCGGCCATCGTGAAGTTCACCCCCACCGCGTCGACCGACTTCATGATGCGATCCACACCGCGGGCCAGCGTTTCCTGGGCCTGGGCACGCATCTTGTCGATCGAGTCTTGCGGCGGGCGCGATTCTTCGGGCTGTCGCGCTGCGGCGAGTGAGGCAATCCAGATGCCTTGGCCGGCCTTCAGCTCGGCCTCGGCGCGACGCGGGGACTGCTCGGGGATTTTGGCCAGGTAGGCGAGAATCTGATCGACGTCGTGCTCGTTCGTGGCCACGATCATCAATGTCATCCACGCTTCGTCCGCCTCGGCATCGCCGGCAAAGCGGCGCGTGATGAAATCGGCCATGCCCTCCATGCGCCGCTTCTCGCCCGCCCGATCGTCCGCGGTCGCAGCATTATAAAGCTGCATGTACGACAAGAGCGCGATCTTGGCCCCCTGTCGGGCGCCGGTGCTGGTGGGATGGCGTTTGGCGAGAAACTCGCCGAGCACGGCGGCGTCGAAATAATCGCTCGCCTGATACGCAAGGTAACAGAGGTAATAGCGGGCGTTGTTCACTTCCTCCAGCGGCGTCGAGCTATCGTGCAACTCGAGAGCCAGCCGGAATTGCTCGCGGGCGCTGTCGCGCGCCTCGCGGCTCTCTTTTTCGTAGGTCGGGATGTTCGCCTGATCGCTCAGCGACGGCGCGGCCTTGATCTGCGCGAGCTTCGCCTGCATCGTGTCGAGCGATTCCTTGGCGCGCTCGAAGGCTTCGGCGAAATTGGCGGGCGGCTTCTCGTCGGCGTCGGCCGAGCCGGCCAGCTCCTGCAAGAGCTGCTTGGCCTGATCCTGATACTCGCCCTGGAACGAAGCGGCTTCCTTGGCCTGCTTGCGGGCGTCGCGCAGCTCTTGTTTCTTTTGCGCGTCGTCCTTCTTGCCGAGCGACTCGGCGTGCTTGCGCAGGGCCACGGCCGTGAAGTAGCGTACGGCCAGCCAATCGCCCGAGCGCGTTTCGGCGCCGCGGCCCCCCTTGGCGATGAATTCTGCTCCCTTTTGCGCGGCCGTCTCGTAGTTCTTCTCGGCGTCGCTGGTCCAGGCCTGCATCGCCAGGTGCATCGCATGCGCTTTCAGGCGGCGTAGCTCCTCGGGCTCGTCGGGCTGCGCCAAGATCTCGGTGAATGCGCCCAGCGCACGCTTGGTGTCGCCCAGATCGAGATAGCAGTGCCCCTGCGACGTTGCGGCCAAGAGCCCTAACAACTGCGTCCGGTACTTCTCGTGCAGGTCGCCGAACTTTGTCGCCGCGCTTTCCAGCAGCTTCTTACGCTCGGCCGCATCGGCCGGATAGGCCTTCGACGATTCGTACAGCGCTTGCGCGGCAAACAGCCGGGCCCGGCGCAAATCGGTCCGCGCCTCCTGCCGGACTTCGGTCGCGCCCCCCTTCTCGCCTGGCTTGGGAAGCTGCTTCAGATAGTCGGCAAACTTCTGCTCGGCCGAGGTGAAGACCTTCTCGGCCTCGGCGAACAGTCCACGGGCTTCTTCGGTGAGCGCGGTCTTCTGCGACGCGTAGCGCGGCGAGCCGGCGCGCTGTAACAGCATCTTCGCGCGCTCGACCAGCACGTTTCCGAGCTGGCTCTCGGCCTCGGCCTTCAGCGAGGGATCGTTTTCGGTCTTGATGAACTCGTTGAGCTTTTCGCGGGCGACG
Source organism: Pirellulales bacterium (assembly GCA_035546535.1). NCBI lineage: Bacteria > Pseudomonadati > Planctomycetota > Planctomycetia > Pirellulales > Pirellulales bacterium. Next base: position 33,730 of record DASZWQ010000128.1, read on the forward strand.
TTCAAATGGCGCGACTTCTGATCGGCGTCGCGTTCGGCGATCGCCGCGGCGATCGAGGTGACGCCCTCTTCGTAGGGAATCCGCGCCTTGAACTCGGCCGGTACCTGCGCGCTTGTGCGGAGGCGGGCCAGGTAATCGAGCGCTACGTCGTAGTAGCCGCGATCGCGCAGCGCTTCCAGGAACCGCTCGTAATCCTCGGCGGCCGACCCTCGGGGGGCGAGCAATAGCGGTAAGAACAACGCGCCCAGCACAGCGAGGATCCGCGTCACGCGGAAACAGTTTTGCCGGCTGAACAGGCTCATGTAGGCGACTTCTCAGAAATGTACGTTCGCGGCAGGCACCGCGGCCGCGCTTCATCCCGCCGTAAACTCGCTCGCACGATCCCATTCAGGAGCTGCGCAACGGGGTTCGACGGATCGTCCAGGGCCAGGCCGCACGTGACATGGCGCCGAGCGGGTTCCGGAACCGCTCGATGGCGCCAAACTCCTTACACATTCCAGGTTATAGACTGGTGCAGAACGAGGCAAGCTGCGGCAAATCGCCGGCGCAAAGGGGCTGAGAAATCGCGGCCGGAAATCGTTATGACCCTCACAATCCGCGCTGCGACGCCGGCGTCTGACGTCGAAGGCCACCGGTCGTCATCACGCAGATGAACGAACCGCAAGGTGCCCGATCGGAAAGTGCTTGTTGCACGTCGGAAATCCGTCGACCGAGAATGCCCCTGGTCGGCAGCGGCCAGCAAGCGCAGGCCTCCGGCGACGCGCTCTGTGGGGGCACGCCCGCGGCCCCTTGACTTGCGGGGTGCGACCCGGATACTCACGAGGGTCGCAGGCACCGGGCGGCAAGCGCAGGCGCAAGCCGGCATCGGGGCGGTCGCGTCGCCATCGCGCGAATCGAGTTGCTTCTTCTTGTTTGGCCCAACGATTTACTTGAGCCGCAGAGTTACTTAAGTCACAGAGGACCAGTTCATGCGTCGTGCCAAGATCAGCATCGTGGGAGCCGGAAACGTTGGCGCGACGACGGCCCATTGGTGTGCCGCCGCCGAATTGGGAGACATCGTGCTGTTGGATATTCCCGATCTTGTGGGAGTGGCCCAAGGCAAAGCGCTCGATTTGTTCGAGGCGTCGCCCATCGTCGGCTTCGACGCCAAGATCACGGGCACCTCGGATTATCAGGACACTGCCGACAGTGACGTCGTGGTGATCACGGCCGGCATCGCGCGCAAGCCGGGAATGAGTCGCGATGATCTACTGTCGACCAATGCCAAGATCGTCGGCAGCGTGGCCGAGCAGGTAAAGAAGACCAGCCCTAACGCGGTCGTTATCGTCGTCAGCAACCCGCTCGATGCCATGGTGCAGCGTGCGTTCGAGGTGACGGGCTTTCCGCACCAGCGCGTGTTGGGCCAGGCGGGCGTGCTCGACACGGCGCGCTATCGTTCGTTTCTGGCCATGGAGCTGGGCGTCAGCGTCGAGGATATTTCGGCGCTGCTGTTGGGTGGCCACGGTGACACGATGGTGCCCATGCCCAGTTGCACTTCGGTCGCGGGCATCCCGGTGACGCAATTGATCGATCGCAAGCGGCTGGATGAGATCGTGACACGCGCACGCAATGGCGGGGCCGAGATCGTCGGTTTGCTGAAGACCGGCAGCGCCTATTACGCTCCCGCGGCGGCCACGGCGCAAATGGTCGAAGCCATCGTGCGCGACAAGAAACGGCTGATCCCGTGCGCCGCGTATTGCCAGAAGGAATACGGCGTCGGCGGCTATTACGTCGGCGTGCCGGTCGTTCTCGGCAGCAAGGGGGTCGAGAAAATCATCGAGCTGAAGCTCGAAGCCGAGGAACGCGCGAACCTGCAGAAGAGCATCGAGGCCGTTAAAGAGCTCGTGGCGGCGATGAAGAAGCTGACGGGTTAGCCCTGGCTCGCTCGGCGCAGCCGCACCGCGCAGCGCATCACTCGTAAAAATCGCGCGCGAATGTTTGTGCCCCCCGTTTGGCTCTCGTAGATTTTTGTGCGTCGCGGCAGAAGGCCAATCATTTCGCCGACGGCAGCAATGCTATCGCTCGCGCGTCGAGCCCTCGGTCCGGTCGCGCTTCTCGCTCGGCGAGCGGTTGCAGCGTTGACATCGTGGGTTGAATTGCAGTAGAGTCCGGTGCCGGTAGTTCGTGGTCATTTTGTCGCGGTCGTCGACAGGTATTGGAATGGGCAAGCGGGCGGGAACAGAAGCCGTGTCGCGCAGAATGCGTACACAACGTCCGCTCCAGCGAGTGTCTCATGTTCGATAGGTTGCCAGATCGGCCGATCCCTCCTCGCCAGGGTCGTCGTGTGCGAGAGGCGGCGGCCTGCGTCGACTGCGGACAGGTTGACCGTGGACGGGTTGACCCCGGACAGGGCGTTTGGAATTCCGATATCCACAGTTCGTCCAATCAGGACTGGTCTTCTCATCAGGACTGGCGGTTTCCGCGCCGGTCGAGCGTCGGGCCCGGGATGGCGAAAGTTCTCAGTCAAGCGTGACGGGCGGCGTGCCGCCTTGAATCGTTCGCCAACTTGTTGCGTGGATTCCCCTCAGACCCAGAGCAAACAGCGTACGCCATGATGAATCGCCTCCGCGTTCCGCGCTCGCCGGCTGCACAGGCGCCGGCATTTCCTCCCTCGTCGCACCAGGTCGAGGCTGCGTCCTACAGCAGCGTGCGGACCAAGACCGATCAACCGCTCACGATCTTTGCTCCCGTGCATTACGAGCCCAACTACGCTTATCCGCTGGTGGTCTGGCTGCACGGGCCGGGCAATGACGAGCAACAGCTAAAACGCATCATGCCGCTTGTGAGCTTGCGGAATTACGTCGGCGTGGGCGTGCGCGGCACGACTCCTTGCGCGGCTGCCAGCGGCAAGACGGGCTTTGCCTGGACCCAGTCCGAGCCGCACACGGCCCTTGCCGGTCAACGCGTGCTCGAGGCCATTACGTTCATCCAAGGGCGCTACAACGTGTCCGATCGGCGCGTCTTCCTGGCGGGCTTCGATTGCGGAGGCACGATGGCGCTGCGCCTGGCTCTTGCCCATCCGCGCTGGTTTGCGGGGGTGTTATCGCTGGGAGGCGAGTTCCCGGTCGGAGGCGCGCCGTTATCACGGCTCAGCGAGGCCCGCCGCGTGCCGATCTTTCTGGCCTGTGGCCGCACCAGCGAGCGCTATCCGTCGGCGCTCGTGTGCGACAACTTAAAGCTGTTGCATTCGGCCGGCATGGATCTGACGCTGCGTGAATACCCGATCGGCCAGGAGCTATCGGAAGGGATGCTGGCTGATATGGATCGCTGGATGATGGAGCTCGTTACCGGCGCCCGGCCCAGCCCCGGCTTCGGCGATCGTTAAATCGCGGCGCTTCGCGCGCGAACGCGAATTCCATTCAACGGGCGCCTGCGGCGCCGACCGCTAAACGGGTGCCGCCGACCGCTAAACGCGTGGCGCCATCGGCTAAACGCGTGCCGCTTTCGGCCCAACCGGCGGGTGCCAGCATCCTTGGCCCTGTCGCGGCTTCTGCGACGCTTCGCCGGTTCCGAATTCGATAGCAAGCCACATTGACACTCTCGCGCCGTTTCGGGTACAAGCCCTGCGCGTCTTCAAGCCTTGGACCTCTGACGCAAGGTCGCGGCTGCGCATTTCGCTCTATTTTTCTTGTTCGTAACGGGCATTCGGACCATGAAGCGCACGAAGGCGGCTCACAACGAGCAAGAGGACAAGACACCCGGCATCGACGCCGATTTGCAGACCGTGCTCACGGCCTGGCATGACGCGACGGTGCGTTGGGAGCAGGCGCACGAACAATTGCAGGCCGAGGTGCGCCGCTTGAGCGCGGCATTGGCCAGCCACGGCCACGATGAGAAAACCGGCCACAGCACGGCCGACGTCGCGCCGCTTGCCGCCCGCGTCGCGCGCAAAGTTCGCAGCAGCGTGGCCCCCGTTTCTCTGTATCTCAATCTTCTCAGGCGGCGCTTGCTGGATGACGAGTACTCGCTCGACCTGCTGCGCAAAGCCGACCGTTGTTGTGCGGACGTCGACGCATGCCTGGAAGATCTGTTGCACCTTACTGCGGAGCGCCCACCCATGCTGCGAACGGTGAACCTGAGATCACTGGTCGAGGACGTGCACGCCAGTCTGCGGTCCCGCCTGCTGTCGCAGGGTGTGGCAACGACCGTCGATGTGCCACAACAAGCGTCGGCGCTGGTGGACTATGAAATGCTGCGGCAAGCGGTTTACAACCTGGAACTGAACGCCCTCGATGCCATGCCCGAAGGGGGCGAATTGGTAGTAACTTCGCATACCGGCGCCGGGGCCGTCGAGCTGGAAATCGCCGACAGCGGCACCGGCCTCTGCGACGAAGCCAGGCGGCGGGCATTCGAGCCGTTCTTCAGCACCAAGAATCGCACCGGCCTGGGTTTGAGCGTCGTCCAAAGACTGTTGAGCGCTCATGGCGGAAGCGTGAGCGCCACGAACTGTGCCGAGGGAGGCGCCGCGTTCACGCTGCGCATTCCGCGCCGCGCCATGGAGGTCGCTGCATGAATCTCAGAACGTACGCGGCGGCGGGATCGGCGGTGATTCTGGCGGCGTTTGACACCATGCTGAAGCGCCTAACCATCGCGACGATAACAGCCACGGGACACACACCGCGCGGCCAGCGCGGCTAACCACGAGATCGTTGTCGACCGACGGCGTGATCGATCGAATCCACATTCTGTAATCACATCCGCGTCGTTCCGACGCATTTGTTCGAAATAGATTCACGAATCGGCAGGATCGGGGACCTCGGCTAATCGTGTCCGAGGCGCCAGGGAATGGATTTCCTCAATCGCTTTTACGGTCAACTAGCCGAACTGGCGCGCGCCATGACGCCGCGCGCCCGCATCGTAGCTGGCGTGGCCATCGCCGTCGTGGTGGTCGCCCTGGCCTATGTCGGCCGGCGCGAATTTGCCCGCGACACCGTCTACTTGCTGGGCGGCCAGGAGCTTGCCGCGAGCGAAGTCATGGCCATGCAAGGAGCGCTGGGCAAGGCCAAGCTGAACGATTTCGTGGTCGAAGGAAACCGCATTCGCGTACCGCGCGCCAAGCAAGCCGTCTACCTGGCGGCGCTGGCCGACGGCAATGCGCTGCCGCAAACCCTCACGGAGGTTTTTGCCGAAGCTACGGACAAGACCAATTGGTTCACGTCGCGGCAGCAACAGCTCGATCAGGCGCGGATCGCCAAGAAAAAAGGCCTGGCCTTGATGCTGCGCGGCATGCAAGGGGTGGAGAGTGCCGAGGTCGACTTCGACAAGGAAGAACCACGCGGCTTGCGGCGCGATCATATCTCGACGGCCTTCGTGGCCCTCAGGCTCAAGGCCGGACACATCCTCGACGAAAATCGTGCCGCTTTCTTCCAGAGAACCGTCGCGGCTGCCCTGGGCATGTCACCGCATGACGTGACCGTTGCCGACAAGGTCAATCTGCTCATTTTCGGCGGCCGCGGCGCGGTGGGCCCCGCCGACGACGTGTACCGCGACCTGAAGCGCAAGTACCAGGCCGACTACGAAGAGACAGTGCGCAAGGCACTCATGTACGTGCCCGGCATTACCGTGAGTGCCGATGTCGAGCTGGACCGCGAATTGCGCCGCGAAGAGCGCCGCATCGAGTTCGACGCCAATCAGCCGGCGAATCTTGGCAAGGGTCCACGTGCGGAGTCGATGGTCTCGGACGATTCGGCCGCGCCGCACAGCCAGACGAAAATCGAGATCGCCGGCCTCACGCCGAAGCGCGTGGCGATCTCGGTCGGCGTACCCGTCACCTATTTCGAAACCGTCTGGCGCCAGCGCCACGGAACCGCGCCCCAGAGCGAACGTTCGGTGCCGCCCGCGGGCGCGCTGGCACAGTTGGAAGCGGAAGAAATCGCGCGGATCAAGCAGCACGTTGCCGGACTGATTCCGGCGACGGACCAGGTGGGATCCGGACCCGCCGTGACCGTCACGCCGTTTTCGACGATCAACGAGCCGGAAACGCCTGCGCCGTCGGTGCCCGAGTTGCTCTTGGAGTGGTTGGCCGGATCGTGGCCGCGGTTGGCGACAGCGATCGCGATTGTCGTCGGCATGCTGATGCTGCGCTCGACGCTGCGCGGCGCGTCCGACTGGTCGACGAAGCGCGCGGAACATCGGGCCGGCGCTTCGCTCGATACGGCCCGAGAGGGCGCCACCCCTTCGGCTCGGTTTCGCGCCGCGATGCGCGATCGCGAGGCCGGCGGCAAATCGATGCGGGACGAAGTGGCGGACCTGGTTCGCGAGGATCCGGCCGCGGCGGCCAGCGTCCTGCGATCCTGGATGGGGAATGCAAACTAGGAAATGGCACTCGAACCAGAAATCTTGCGACGCGCAGCGATCCTCATCGCGACGCTCGATGCCGAGAGCGCTGATCGATTGCTCGATCAACTCGCGGCCGAGGATGCGGCCGAAGTGCGCCGCGCGGTTCTCGAGCTTGCGGAAGTCGACGCGCACGAAGAACAAGAAGTTATTGCCCGTTTTCTGCATCCCGACGCTGAGAGTGCCGGTGGCCGCGCGCCCGTCCAGGAAAACGCCGGCGTCGAGCTTTGCCTCTCGGCAGCCGCCGAGCACGTCGAGACCCAGGCCGTTATGGCCCGCGCTTGTTCGTCGGCCAGTGACGTGCGGGCTTTATGTGACAGGGTACCAGCGGACGAGCTAGTCGATTTACTTTCTGTCGAACGACCGCAGACGATCGCTCTGGTACTGTCGCGGCTTTCCGAGCCGCGCGCCTTGCACATACTGACAGCCTTGACCGACGAAGTGCAGTTGGAAGTCATGCGGCGATGGATGGAGCTCGACGTCGCGGACCCGATCCTCGTGCAGGAGATCGAGCAAGAGCTTTGCGCGCGATTGTCGCGACATTCCGATGCTGCGGGGCGGCGCGGGATGGGCTTAGCTCAGCTTGCCGGCGTCGTGCAGATGGCCAATCCGGCGGCACAGCGCAAGTTGCTGGCAACCCTGACACATTGTGACGCGGCCGCTGCCGAAACGATCAGCACGCCACGACTGGCTTTCGATGATCTGGAGTATTTAAGCGGCACGGGCCTGGCGGGTTTGCTGCGGCAGGCTGACCCGCGCACGCTGGTCTTGGCCCTGGCCGGCGCCACCGAGAGCTTTGCCGAGCGCGTGGCGCGACAACTGTCGCCCGTCGACGGACGCGAGCTGTTACGGGCGATCAATTCTCTGGGGCCCACACGGTTGGCCGACGTGGAAGCCGCGCAGCGCGAACTGACGAGGATTGCCGAGAAACTTTTCCACGACCACGACGCCGTCGTGTCGCCGCTACCGCTGAGCACGGCCGAGTAGACGTCAATAGTACCTAATTGCACAACTCGCATGGGGTGGGTGGCACGGGTGGCTTGCCCACCAGTTGCCGAACCCCGCCTGAGCACGCACAACCAGGCAATACAGGCGGCTTACTGATGCCAAGGATCATTCGCGCGGGTCTCAACAAGGCCGCGCAATTCAATTTCGAAGACGTCGCGTCCCAGGCCACGGCCTGCGTGGCGCAAGCCCGGCTGGAGGCGGCGCAGATTCTGACGCAAGCCGCCGAGGAAGCCGAAGCGGTGCGCGCCCAGGCCGAGACCGCCGGACGCGCTGCCGCCGCCGAAGCGATCGACCGCATGGTGGAAGAGCGAGTGGCCGCGCGCTTCGCACAGTTGGAGGGCGCGCTTGCATCCATCAAGAACGAGGCGCAGGCTGCCCGGCAAGATTGGGTGGCATCGTGGCAGGAGCAAGGTCTGAAGCTTTCGCTCGCCATCGCGCGGCGCGTCATCCGCCGCGAACTGGCCGCCCAACCCGAGATCCCCGTAACGCTCGCCCAAGAGGCCTTGCAATTGGCGACCGGCGCGACGCGCATGAAGCTACTGATGAATCCGGCCGACGTGCGGGGCCTGGCCGACAGAATTCAACAAGTGCTCAGCGCCGATGCATCGGGTGTGCCTGTGCAACTCGTCAGCGACAAGTCGATCGAGCCTGGCGGTTGCCGCGTGGAAACCGAGTTCGGTGCCATCGATCAGCAGTTTACGGCGCAGCTGGCCCGCATCAGCGAGGAGCTAACCTGAAACCGGATCAGGAAAGACGCGCCGCATGAACGACATGAGCGAGCAACTCGCCGAGATCATACCCACGGCCATGACCGGCCGGTTGGTGCGCACCGTCGGCATGGCCGCCGCGGTGACCGGCTTCCGTGCGCCGCTGGGAGCCATGGTCGAAATCGAGCGTGCCGGCGGACCGCCCGTGCCGGCCGAGGTGATCGGCTTTCGCGATCAACTGAGTTTGCTCGCGCCGCTGGGTGACCTGCAAGGTACACATCACGGCAGCGTCGTACGCTTGCGGCGCACGCGCAATTGGCTGCGCGTCGGCGACGGGCTCTTGGGCCGTGTGATCGACGCGCAGGGCATGGTGATCGACGGTCGCCGGGCACCCGCGCTCTCCGAACGAACTTCCCTTGAAGGGGCCGCGCCCAGCGCAATGGCCCGGCCGCGCATCACAAAATCGTTTTCCACAGGCGTGCGGGCCATCGACGGCCTCTTGACGTGTGGCGAGGGGCAACGAATGGGCATCCTGGCCGGCGCGGGCGTCGGGAAAAGTGTCCTCTTAGGCATGCTCGCCCGCCACTCCACGGCCGACGTGAACGTAATCGCGCTGATCGGTGAGCGCGGACGCGAAGTCAACGAATTCCTCGAGCGCGATTTGCAGGCGAGTGGGCTGGCCAAAAGCGTGGTGGTCGTGGCCACGAGCGACGAGCCGGCCCCGCTGCGGACGCGCGCCGCGCATACGGCAACCGCCGTCGCCGAGTATTTTCGCGATCAAGGCGCCCAGGTACTGTTGCTCGTCGATTCGCTGACGCGTTTTGCGTATGCGCAACGCGAGATTGGCCTCGCGGCCGGCGAACCGCCAGCCATGCGCGGCTATCCGCCGTCGGTATTCGGCGCCTTGCCGAAACTGGTCGAGCGGGCCGGCTTGAGCCCGCGCGGTGGTATCACGGCCTTTTACTCGGTGCTGGTCGAAGGGGACGATCCGAACGAGCCTGTCAGCGATTCGGTGCGAAGTTTGCTCGACGGTCACTTGTGGCTGTCTCGCAAGCTCGCCAATCGTGGCCATTTCCCGGCGATCGACATCTTGGGCAGCATCAGCCGCGTGATGTCGGACGTGACCACGCCCGCCGAGCGCGAGGCCGCCACCATGATTCGCGAACTGCTGGCGGCTTATCGCGACCACGAAGATCTGATCTCGATCGGCGCCTACCGGCGCGGCAGCAATCGGCTGGTGGATACCGCGATCGACATGCTCGAACCGATTCAGCAATTCTTGCGGCAGGACGTCACAGAGCGCTCGGCGGCGGACCAGTCGCGCGAGCAACTTTTCGAATTGCTGCAACGAGCGCGCGGGCAGATGTCGACCGAGCCCCTGGCAAAAAGCATTCGTTGATCGTCCGCCGGACCGTCGGCGTCCGGCACTGCTTCTTGGCTCCCCCTTTGAAACGTGCTCATGGCGAAATTCACCTTCGCACTCGATAGCGTGCTGCGCTGGCGGACTGCCGAGCGCGACCAGCGTCGGCAGGCGGTGGCCGATGCCATGCGGCTCGAACAGCTCGCGCAAGACCGCATAATCGCTTGTGACGGTGAATTGCAGAAGCTCCGTGAGAACGACGGATCCACAGGCGCCATCGACATCGCCCGTCGCGTGGCGAGTGAGCAGTACGCCGCCGCGTTGCGGCGCGATCGGCAGCGTCTGGTCGTCGAGCGGAGCGAGCGAACGGCCGAAGTCGACTCGAGCCGGGCGGCGCTGGTCGAAGCAGACCGAGAAGTGCGCATGCTCGAACGCCTGCGCGAGCGAAAGCTCGAAGCCTTCGAGGCCGCGGAGCGCCGCCGCCAGCAGAGCGGCATGGAGGAACTGGCGCTCCGCAAGCATCTGGCCGAACAAGACGCGTAGCCGCGGCGTGCCCCCATCGGCCCGTCCGGGCATGCTAGCGGCGGTGGACCGGCCCTGCGCAGAAGCTCTATTCGCCCCGGATGCTTGCGCTGCCTCGGTGCCCTTCCTGGAAGCCTGCGTCCCGGGCGGTTGACCTTGATCCGACCACGGAATTGCGGGACAACTATCCGCCCGCGAGCTCGGCGCAGCTTTATTCTGGCAGCATTCCTTCTGCGATGAAAAAGAGATCGGCATGAAGCCCGCGGATCGGTCTGCAGACACGGGAAATGCGAGCCAGACCGGTCCGGCGGACCGACGGCCGGGCCACGTCGATCGCGTGCTTGCCGAAAGTGCCAGCGACCTGGCCGGGCTGCCGTTGTCGGAGGCAGAGGCCATCCCTGGCGTGCGGCATTTCGAGTTCCGAGAGTTTTCCGACGTGCCGCCGCGCGCGATCACGCCAGACGGCATGGCGGAGCAGGATCGGGAATTCGATGTGAGGATTGAACTAGGTCACACGCAGATCAGCCGTGATGACCTGCCCGAGCTGCGCAGCGGTTCGGTCATCTCGCTCGACCGGCTCGTACACGAGCCGGTGGATCTGGTCGTGGATGGCCAGGTCGTGGCGCGTGGCGAGGTGATGGTGCTCGACGAGCGATTTTGCGTGCGGATCACGGAACTTTTTAGCGCCGACGGATCGAGAGTCCTCGCGTGAGCATCGAGCGTAAGACTCAATTTGCTTCGCCAACCTGCCAGGGCGGCCTTATTCTTCGAGCGCGCCACGTTGCAGCGCTGGGGATTGCCGTTGGGATGCTGGTGGCTTTGCAGCCGGCACTTGCCGCGCCCCCCAACAACACGGTTCCGCCCGCGAGCCCGCCTGCGCGTGACGTGCAGCAGGCTTCGCACGCCGAGATCGTTCCGGCCGATCGAAAATTCGCGAATGCGCAGCCGCCGGTGGCGGCCCAGCGCGCCGCGCCGTCGGCCGCGCCGGTTACTGAACAAAAGACGCGCCTCGCATCCCAGGGGCCGACGCGCGAGCGGACGGGTTCGGCATCGGGCGGAATCCGGCAACTATTGGCCACCGGCGCGAGCCTGGCGCTCGTGCTGGGTCTGTTCGCTGCCGTGGTGTGGATGATGCGTCGTGGCATGCCGAAAGTTTCGTCGCAACGTTTGCCCCAGGAAGTGCTGGACGTCCTCGGCCAGGCGACCCTGGCTCACCGGCAGCAGGTGCAACTCGTGCGGCTGGGGCAGAAGCTGCTGCTGATCAACGTGTCGCCCAGCGGTGCCGAGACGCTCTCCGAAGTGACCGATGCGGCCGAGGTCGACCGCTTGACGGCACTCTGTCGCCGTACGTCATCGCGGAGCGCAACGCCCAGCTTCCGCGACGTGCTGCAACAGTTTCGCGGACCAGGCGTGACGACCGCGGCCGCCAAGCAACGCTCTCCGGAACTTCCGATCGGCAAAAGCGAGGTGGCCGATGGCTGAGCCGGTCCATTCGTCGTGGCGCCGCGCATTCGGCTTTTCGTGCGTTGCACGAATGCTTGCCGCGACGATCGTGCTCGGCTCGTTCGCCGCGCGCCCCGTGTTTGCCGAGGACGGCGCCAACGCGCCGGCCAGCTTGCAACTCGCCGAAGGTTTGCTCGCCGGGCCGGACAGTTGGACCAGCCCCGAGGGCTTGAGCTCGACCATGAAGGTGATGCTCGTCACGTCGGTGCTCAGCCTGGCGCCGGCGGTGCTATTGATGACGACCAGCTTCGTGCGCATCACGGTTGTCTTGAGCCTGCTGCGGCAGGCGGTGGGCACGCAGCAATTGCCGCCGAACCAGGTGATGACTTCGATGGCGTTGTTCCTCACCATGTTGACCATGTGGCCAGTGTGGAAAGACGTTTACGACCAGGCGGTGATGCCCTACAGCAATCGGCAGATCAGCTTGGAAGAAGCGTGCAACATCGGCAGCAAGCCCGTGCGCCGCTTCATGACCATGCAATTGGAAAAGACGGGCAACGCCGACGACGTGCGGCTGTTTCTCGATTATCTGCCGAATACCGAGGAGCGCGACTATCAGTATTACGAGGACGTGCCGCTGACCGCGCTACTGCCCGCCTTCATGCTCAGCGAACTGAAGACCGCGTTCTTGATCGGCTTTCAGATCTATCTGCCCTTCTTGATTCTCGACATGGTGATATCGAGCGTGCTGGTGTCGATGGGCATGATGATGCTGCCGCCGGCACTCGTCTCGCTACCCTTCAAGCTGATGCTGTTCGTGCTGGTCGACGGCTGGCACCTGGTGGTGGGCATGCTGCTGAACAGTTTTCAAGCGTATCGCTGACCGCTTCGCGGCGCGCGGCGCAGACCATTTCCGCACGGAGTCTCAGTCATGGATCCTCAATCGGCGGTCGACCTGGTACGCGAGGCGATCATGATGGCGCTCGTCGTCAGTGCGCCGGTTTTGATCGTCGGCATGGGCGTGGGGCTGGTCGTCGGCCTGTTGCAGGCCGTGACGCAGATTCAAGAGCAGACGTTGTCGTTCGTTCCCAAGGTCGTGGCGGCGCTCGCCGTGTTGACCGTGACCATGCCCTGGGTCGTATCGCGGATGGTCGAATACTTTCGCGACCTGGTAGAAAATATTCCGGCGTCGTTGTGAGCGTGCGCAAATTGCCAAGGCGCAGTTTCGAAACCGCAATGTGGTGCCACTGGTGGCTCGCCCACCAGTGCGGAACTCTCGACAAACACTGGTAGACAAGCTACCAGTGGCACACGCAAGCAAGCCAACACCCGCAGTGGCAATCATCTCTTCTTGCAGGCAAACGAGCTGCCATGCCAGCGCCGATCGAGCTGATTTCGACACACCTGTATGTCTTGCTGCTCGTGCTGGGGCGCGTCGGTGGGCTGGTCACGACGGCGCCTTTGTTTTCGGCGATCGCGGTGCCCAAGAATATCCGCGCGATCTTGGCGCTGGCGCTGGCTGTGCTGCTCGCGCCCGCTCAGGTTGCGCATTCGGCCGCGCAGCCTGAGAGTCTCGTCGCGGGAGCGCTCGCCGTTGGCGTCGAAGTTCTTATCGGCCTGGCCCTGGGCCTGGGCACGGCGCTTTTGATCGCCGGGGCGCAACTGGCCGGCCAATTGATCGCGCAACTGAGCGGTCTGTCGCTGGCCGAAGTTTTCGATCCGAACCTGGGCGCCGAGACGCCGCTGCTTTCTCAACTGCTCGGCCTGTTCGGCGTGGCGGTGTACTTGCTGATCGGTGGGCATCGCTGGCTGCTGGCCGGTTTGCTCGATTCGTCCCGGGCGCTGCCGATCGGCGGTTGCCACTTGCCCGAAGCCGTGCCTCACGTACTGGTGTCGCTGGTCTCGGAAAGTTTCTCGCTGGGTATCCGTATCGCGGTGCCGGCCGTGCTGGCCCTGCTGTTGGCGTCGATCATGTTGGGCCTCGTCAGTCGCACGATCACGCAATTGAATGTTATGTCGCTGGGCTTCGGTTTGAATGTCGTGGTCGCGCTGTTCGCTCTGGCCATGTCGCTCGGCAGCGCGGCATGGCTGTTGGAGGATCAAGTGCAGCCGACGGTGAAGCAAATGATCGATACCCTGCAGGCAACGCCCACGATGGACCGCGCGCAATGACGCCCGGCCGACATCACGAAAACTAAAACTCAACGGGCACGATGGCTGAGCTCGACGACGAAAAAACGCTCGACCCGACCACGCATCGCCGCCAGCAGGCGCGTGAGCAAGGGCATGTCGCGCGCAGCCAGGATGTCGGCTCGGTCATTCTGCTGTTGGGGAGTTGCGGATTGCTCCTGTGGCTCGGACGCCCGCTGGTCGATTTCCTGGGCCGCCTGATGGTGCGGCAACTAGGGGGTGAAGCGTGGCTGGCTGCCGATATTCCGTTCGTCATGCGGGCGTGGCACGAAACCATGAGCTCGCTGAGCGTGGCCCTGTTGCCACTTTTGGGCCTGATGCTCGTGCTGGTCGTCCTGGGTAACGTGGTCCAAGTGGGATGGTTATTTCTTCCCGCCAAGGCGACACCCGATTTTTCGCGCGTCGATCCCTTGGCGGGCGTCGGACGCTTGTTTTCGCTCGCGAACCTCAGCCGGCTCGGGTTCGGCTTGTTGAAGCTGGTTGTCGTCGCGGGGGTTGCGTGCTTCAGCCTCGCGGCCGAAAGAGACAAAATCCTCCATTGTGGGCAACTGCCACTGCCCGATCTGGCGGCCTTCATGGCCGAGATCACGATCAGCACGGTGCTGAAGATCGGCATCGCACTGGCGGTGCTCGCCGGTCTGGATTATGCGTATCAGCGGCTGCGGCACGAGCGTGATTTGCGCATGAGCCCGCAGGAGCTGCGTGCCGAAATGCGCAATACACAGGGGGATCCGCAAACGGCCAGTCGCCGCCGTGCGCTGTGGCGGCAATTGGGGCAAAACAACGCGCTCGCGGCGGTGCGAGCGGCCAGCCTCGTCGTTCGCAATTCCTCAGGTCAGGTCGTGGCGCTGCGATACAACAACCAGACGGGTGACGCACCGATCGTTGCGGCCAAGGGGGAGGGGCCGCGCGGACAAAGCTTGTTGTCTCTGGCCGCGCGGCATCGCGTTCGAACCACCGCGCGCGAGGCATTGGCCAGCGACCTGTTCGCCGCGACCGAGCCCGAGCAGCCGATCCCGCCGCATCTATACGCCCAGGTCGCGGCGCTACTGGCCGATGGGAAAGAGCCGCGTGCGGGCTGACGCGCCGCGAACGATTCTTCGGCGTCGGGCGAACAATCCTGCATCTGCGCCCTCTGGACTGTAGGGCTCCTGCCGCATTGGCCCGCGCGCAGTATGCTTTGCAGGAGCTAGCGCATGCTACGTATTCGAAGCGGAGTTCGGGTGCCATGGGCCATGTCGATCTGGGGAATCATCAAGCAACTGTTTTGAACCTCCATGCTCACGCAAGCGTGAGCATGGCACCCGGCAGTATGCTTTGCAGGAGCCATCACCGGTCTGCCGAACGACGGTGATTCGGCACTGTTGGACAAGCCAACAGTGGCACCCCTTGTACCAACGATAGATGACCTCGAGCCGCCGATCCTGATGCACGAAGCGCAAGAATTTCTGCAAACGCTGACGATGGTCCTGTGCGTGGCGGCGGTCACGACCGTCGTCTTTCAGCGTTTGCACCAGCCGGTCATCCTGGGCTACCTGCTGGCCGGAATGCTGGTCGGCCCCTACATTCCCGTGCCGCTCGTGGCCGACAGCCATATTGTCAGCGAGCTGGCCGAGTTGGGCGTGATCCTGCTCATGTTCTCGCTGGGCATCGAGTTCAGTCTGCGCAAGCTGGCGCGCGTGGGGGCCACGGCCGGCTTCGTGGCCATCGTGCAATGCAGTTTGATGGTCTGGCTTGGTTACCTGATTGGCCAGGTGTTTGGCTGGGGTTGGCTGGCCAGCCTGTTCGCCGGCGCCGTGATCTCGATTTCCAGCACCACGATCATCGTCAAGGCCTTCGAAGAGCAGGGCATCAAGGGAGACTTCACGCAGATCGTGTTCGGCGTCCTGATCGTGGAAGACATGATCGCGATTCTGCTGATCGCTATTCTGACGGCGCTATCGTCTGGCCAAAGCTTGGGGCCCGTCGACCTGACCATGCAGGGCGGCCGCTTGGCGCTGTTCCTCGCGACGCTGGTCGTGATTGGCTTGCTCACCGTGCCGCGTGCGATGCGCTCGATCGTGAGCCTCGGCCGGCAAGAGACGACCGTCGTGGCCAGCGTCGGCCTGGCGTTCGGCTTTGCGCTTTTGGCCATGACGTTCGGCTATTCGGTGGCGCTGGGTGCGTTTATCGCCGGCAGCCTGGTCTCCGAATCGGGCGTCGAGCGCACGGTCGAACATCTGGTGCAGCCGGTGCGCGACGTGTTCGCGGCCGTGTTCTTCGTTTCGGTCGGCATGCTCATCGATCCGGCCGACATCGCGGAGCACTGGTTCGAGGTCGCGGTGTTTTTGTGCGCCGTCGTGGTCGGCAAAGTCTGCTCGGTGACCTTCAGCGCCTTTCTCACCGGGCAGAGCATTCAGGCCTCGCTGAAGAGCGGCATGAGCCTGGCGCAGATCGGCGAGTTTTCCTTCATCATTGCCGGCATCGGCATGGCGACGCACGCCACGGATCACGTGCTGTATTCGATCGCGGTGGCCGTCTCGGCTCTGACCACGTTGCTGACGCCGTGGCTGATTCGCTCGGCCGCGTCGACGGCGGCTCTGGTCGATCGCAAGCTGCCGCACAGCCTGCAAACGTACGCCGCGTTGTACGGCTCGTGGTTCGAAAAGCTGCGCGCCACCGCGCCTGCCGGAGAGGTGTCGCGCGTGCGGCGACTGGCGCGGTGGCTCGTCGCCGATGCCGCGGTGTTTGCCGCCATCGTCATCGTGGCCTCGATCGAAATGGTCGACCTGGCGACTTGGCTGGAACGCCGATTCAACCTTGCTCCGCGCGCGGCGATTTTCGTGATCGTGCTCGGCGCCGCCGCGCTCTCGGCGCCGTTCTGGCTGGGCATGATTCGCATGTCGCGCGCGCTGGGATTCGAGCTGGCCGAGCGCGCCTTTCCGCGCACCAGGAAAGACAAGGCCGACATGGCCGACGCGCCGCGGCGGCTGTTCGTCGTGACGCTGCAAATGGCCATGGTCGTGCTGGTCGGCATTCCGGTCGTCGCGATCACGCAACCGTTCTTGCCGCGCTTGCAGGGAGCCGTGGTGCTGCTCTTACTGCTGATGCTCTTGGCCGTGCGGCTGTGGCGCCAGGCGACGAATTTCCAGGGGCATACGCGCGCCGTGGCCCAGGCCCTGGCCGAGGCCTTGGTGCAAGAGACGCAACACTCGCAGGCTGTCGCCGCCAAGACGCGCAGTGCGGACGTGAATCGCGTGCTCGCAGGGCTCGGCTCGCCGATTCCCGTCCGCTTGGCCGACACGAGCCCCGTCGTCGGCAAGACGCTGGCCGACATCGACCTCCGCGGGCTGACCGGCGCCACGGTGCTGGCCATCCAGCGGGGCGAGCAAGTCGTGCCGGTGCCGGCCGGCCACGAGCGACTGGCCGCCGGAGACGTGCTGGCCGTAGCCGGCCGCGAGGAAGCGATCGAAGCCGCCCGCGAGCTATTGCA
>DASZWQ010000129.1 GCA_035546535.1 Pirellulales bacterium
ATGACGCGTGAGCACCTCGTGACGGCCACGGGAAATGTATCGCTTGAGGAAGCTGAAAAGATCCTGATGGCAAATAAGGTCGAGAAACTTCTGCTGGTTGACGAAAATAACAGACTGACCGGGCTGATTACGATCAAAGATATCGACAAGATGCGCCGGTTCCCGAATGCCTGCAAAGATAGGCAAGGCCGCTTGCGGGTCGGGGCTGCCATCGGAGTACACGAATACCAGCGGGCCGAAAGCCTGCTCAGCAAAGATGTTGACGTGCTAGTGGTGGACAGCGCTCACGGCCATTCGACGAATGTCGTCGAAACCGTGCGTGGCATCAAACAGCGCTGGGACATTGACGTCATTGCTGGCAACGTCGCCACCAAGGAGGGATGCCAAGACCTGATCGCCGCCGGTGCGGATGCTGTCAAAGTCGGAATCGGGCCCGGGTCGATTTGCACCACCCGCGTCATTTCCGGTGTCGGCGTGCCGCAGATTACGGCGATCTACCAGGCCGCTCAGGCCGCTAGCGCCGCTGGCATACCTATCGTTGCTGATGGTGGCATCCGCTACTCCGGCGACCTGACGAAAGCCATCGCCGCTGGTGCCCACTCGGTCATGATCGGCGGACTGTTCGCCGGCCTGGCCGAAAGCCCGGGCGAGTTGATCCTGTACCAGGGGCGCACGTTCAAGATTTATCGCGGTATGGGCTCGATGGGAGCGATGGTCAAAGGCTCCAGCGAGCGGTACCGGCAAGGCGGAGGAGAACGCGGCAGCGAGAAATTCGTGCCCGAGGGGGTCGAAGGACGAGTCCCCTTCAAAGGCAACTTAAGCGCGTTTGTCTATCAGCTGATCGGTGGACTGCGTGCCGGGATGGGATATTGCGGTGCACGTGGCATTGAGGATTTGCGAAGGGATGCGCGGTTTATTCAAGTCACAGCGGCTAGCGTGCGGGAGAGTCACCCACATGACATTGCGATTACGCAGGAAGCACCAAACTACAGCGCCCAGTACTCCTCGGGCGAAGAGCACTAGCAGCCGCGGGCCGGGGCGCGCCGGGGCGGGCACGCTCGTCGTGGCACTGGCCGTGGCGCTGACCGCTACCGCGCCGTGTCGGGCCGAGCTCAAAACCGACGCCGCCAAGACCGCCACCGCCAGCAAATCGACGGGCGCGAATCTGAAGTGGCGCTCGCCGAAAAAGGTGGTGACGACCGAAAACGCCGCGGCCGACGCCAGGGCGCTTGGCGCTTTCACCGATGAGCCGACGGCCGTATCCGCTGACAAGGGAACGCCCCGCAAGGAATTGCGATTTACGCAGCCCAGCGACGGCCCTTCTTCGCTGCACGTAAAGTCCGATGACGGCGATGCCGGCAAGAACGCGAGCAAGGCGACTGAGTCGGCCGACGCATCTTCCAAGCCCGCTGAGTTGGCCACGAAGCCGGCCGCTAAACCAATTCATGCCGCGAAGTCGCGCACTCCGGTGACCGTCAAACGCTTGGGCGATGCCGAGGCGTCGCCACATTCACTCACCACAACTGGTGCTAGCGGCAGCTCGCTGACGATCAAGTTGGCCTCGCACGAAGAGCCGCAGATCGATCCGTTTGGCGATGACGAAGCGCCGGCCCTGGAAATGGCGCAAAAGCCGGCCCGCCCGAGCGCGGTGCAGGCCATGATGCAAGATCGCCGCAGTTCGGCGGCCCAAAATCCGTTTGGCGATGAACAGCCGAAATTGGAGCGCGTGCCGACGCTGGCGCCGCCGGCTGAAGTTCCTACGGAGCCAGGCCAGCCGCAAGAATTGGCCCAGGCGTTGCCGTATAATTGCCCTACGCCGCGTGAATACGTGAAGCGGCTATCGGACATCAGCACCAATATCGCCGCCGAGCCGGGCGAGTTCCCGGTCGAGTGCGGCCTAGGTGACGAGCAGTTCGTGCCGCGTAATTTCCATGGAACGCTGTTCGCCTGGAAGGCATCTGCTCTCTGTCACAAGCCGCTGTACTTCGAAGACATCGAGCTGGAACGCTATGGCCAGACCTGCTCGCCACTGTTCCAGCCGATTATCTCGGCCGCCAAGTTCTACCTGGCACTCCCCATCCTGCCGTACCTGATGGGGCTCGAGCCACCGCTGGAGTGCGTCTATCCGCTGGGCTACTACCGGCCGGGCAGTTGTGCCCCGTTCATCATCCCGCCGGTGCCCATCAGCTTGCGAGGTGCTTTGCTCGAAGCCGGCGTGTGGGTAGCGGGCGTGGCGCTGGTGCCGTAGGCGAAATGCAAAATGATGAATGCAGAATGATGAACGGGTGAGGCGAGTTTCCGTCACCGTGGACTCGCCTCATCATTCGTCATTTTGCATTCTACATTTCCTTCACATGTCAGATAGCCACCGAGTGTCCAGTCAACCGGTTGCCGCTCACTCGTATAACTCGGTCCAGTTGGACTCGTCCGTCAGTTTGCAAGCCGCCCGGATGTGACTGGGAGCGTGGACAAGGAACATTTGGATCCCGGCGGCGATTTCCTCGTCCGAGAACCGCTCAGGAAATAGATGCAATGCGACCATGAACGCAGCATCTTCGTTCCAGTCGGCCATGTGAAAACCCACCTCGCCAGCCGTCTCCGCTCCGTATTGCGGCGTAAGCGCCCTCGTAATCGCCGCCACGGTACGCGACGATACGCCATGCAAGTGCCGCGACTCTTCCCCGGCGAGCTCTGAAAAAATCGCACGGACCTTTTCAAGTACAGACAAATGGGCATCCTGTTCTCGTGCCAAAACTATGCGTTCCTGCGCGGTTGTCTTTGCAGTTCAGCGCTCATCATTTAGCGCTCAGCGCTTTAAGCTCCGCAACCACCCGTGCCGCACCAAGGCGCTCCGCATCCGCCAGAGCGTGGTTGCGGCTGACAGACCGGCAGGCTCGATGGCTTGGCCGTGTGCGCCGCCGGCACGCTGAGCTGTTTTTCGACACGCGTGCTGCCGCAATCGGGGCAGGCCGGCTTTTCGTTGGCGCGCACCAGCAGCTCAAAATGGTCGCCGCAGCCGGTACACGTGTATTCGTAGAGGGGCATGCTCTTGCTCCGCGGGCGCTCGTAGAATCTCGACTAAGACAACTCTATTCTAGAGGGCGACCCCAGAACCGCAATTTCGCTCGGCCTGCGAACATGGTGCTTCAATAGTTGAAGCTAGGGAACTGTGCAGCCGAGACGGCCGCTCCACAACTTGCTTCGCGTCGACATTTTGTGGTGCAGGCGTCTCGCCTGCATCATTGCGTAGCACGAAAAACTGAACGGCGCTGGCCCGCGAAGCAGAATTCACTTATGACGATTCCCACCCTGAATCGCCGGCAATCCCAAGAGGTCGACCGCCGGGCGGTGGCCGAATATGGCATGGCCGGCCTGGTGCTCATGGAAAACGCCGGCCGCGGCACGGTCGACGTACTGTGCCGCTTGGGCATCGCGGGCCCGGTCGTCGTCTGTTGCGGCCGGGGACATAACGGCGGCGACGGGTTTGTCATCGCCCGGCATCTCGATCTGCGCGGGCACGCGGTGCGCGTCGGACTGTGGTGCGATCCGGCGAGCTTGCAAGGAGACGCGGCCGCGAACTACGCGATCCTTGCTCGCTCCGGCGTGCCGATCGACGTTTTTGGAAACCAGTATGACGCGGCATGTCTCGCGGCGCTACTGGATGGCGCTGCCTGGATTGTCGATGCGCTCTTGGGCACCGGCTCGCACGGAGATCCGCGCCCGCCCATGGATGCCGTGATCGATGCGCTCAACGCGCATTCGGCCGCGAAGCTGGCCGTTGACCTGCCGAGCGGGCTCGATGGCGACACGGGCGCCGTGTCGCGCCACACGATTCGCGCCGCACACACCTGTACGTTCGTCGCGCAAAAGCCTGGCTTCTTAATGCCCGGCGCGGCGGCGTATACGGGCCAGGTACACGTGCTCGATATCGGTGCGCCGCGCAAGCTGATTGAAGAGTGCCTGATACGTGCGCACGCGGGATAGAATGAGCTACAAAGATCGTAAGGAGTCGCACGACGACCCTTCGAGCGGATCTATATTTCGCACGACGTCGGCGTTAACCCCTCAAGAAGCACGTGTCCCATGCGTGAAGCGATCACCGACCGACTGTGGCTTGGAACTGCAATCGATGCTCGTGATATCACTGGCGTCCTTGACCATGGCATCGTCGCGGTAGTCGATTTGGCGATGGAGGAGCCGTCGATTCACTATCCGCGCGACATCATGTACTGCCGAGTGCCTCTCGTGGATGGCTCCGGCAATCGCCCCGAAATCATCCGCGCTGCCGTTGACATAACGGCGGGCTTAATTGATTCCAAGATTCCGACGCTTGTCGCGTGCGGCGCAGGAATGCGCCGATCGCCCATTATCATTGCGGCCGCGTTGACAATGCTCGATGGAAGATCGCTTGAACAAGCGCTGGAAGACATCACTGCCGGCGTTGCTCACGATGTCTCGACAAGTTTGTGGGCGGAAGTCAAGGCAGTGTGCGACAGGATGGTAGACGAGTAGGGAATTGTGAGTTCGACGACAAGAGCGGCACCAATTACTTCGACCGCTTGCAGCGTTCTACACACTACTGCGCCGCCGATTTGCTGCCGTGGGGCGAGCCGGCGATCGGTTCCCCTTCGGCCAGTGGGCGGCCGGCCACGCTGAAGCCCAGTTCGTGCAGTTGCTTGCGCACCTCGCGGAAAATCGCGAAGCTGTCGTCGTACGTCCACAGGGTAATGGTCGTGTGCTTCGGATCAAGCCCCGAGATCGCCGTAACGAATCGCGATTGCCGCGCGACGGCCTCTTCCAGCGTCTCGCCGAGCTCTTCGCTCATCGGCAATAAGGCAAAATGGCGGAGCTGGGCGTAGCTGCCGGAACGTCCGGACTCGGGCTGCATGTCCACGCGCTCGATAACGTATTTCAGGCGGAACCCGTCGACGGGTCCCACGATATCCGAGAACTCGCGCTCGTCGCGCAAGCGGTCGACCTGCTCGTGAGCGCGGCGTTTGAATTTTTCCAGCAGGGCTTCCATCGGGATGGGAGTAATCAAACCTCGCTTGAGCTGAAAATGCAGCTCTTTGCCGTACACGATTTGGCTGATCGGCGTGGGATAGGTTTTGATCTCGATCGTCGGCGGCGGTGACAGGTCGACCTCGCGTTTCAGCCGCGTCGTCTGCATTAGCTTGGCCTCGGCGGTCGCCAGCGCCTGCTCGAGATCGAACTGCTCGCGCGAATGACCGTCGAGCGACTTCCGCTGTTCCTCAAGCTCGCGCTGCTTCGCTGCCAGGATTTGTGCAAGCACTGCACGTTCCTGATAGCGGCCGGCCGTGGTGAGGGCGACCTTTTGAATTTCCTTGTTCAGGTCCATGACGTCCTGCTCGAGGGCCGTCATCGACGCTTCGGCATCCTTGAGCGCGGCGGCGGCCACTTCTTTAGAGCGCAGCTCCGGCGATAGTAGCGACGGCAGGTTCTTGATCCGCGTGCTGGCGACGACCACCAGGATGATCAAGATGCCGACGATGTTCGCGACGACGTCGAGAAACGAGTCGTTGCCGAAGGCTTCTTCTTGTCCACGTGCCGGACGTGCCATGTTCGATTTGCTCGCGGAAATCGCGAGGTGATGTATTGTTCTACCAGGGACCGATTTTTCGTTTCGGCCGCGCGACTTGTACCGGCGCCTTGTCGGCGGGCTTCACTTCCAGGCCGCTATCAGCCAGTAGCGTCTTCAGATCGGCGTATCGCCCTTCAGCTCCGGGCGCGACAGCAACCGAGAGCTGCGGGCGCCAGTACATGCCACGACCGGCTGTCCCCCACGTATCGACGCGGCCCCAGACGGCCGACACCAGGTCTTCGACCGAGTCTTCGGTTCGCTCGGTCAGGGGAATCTCTTGTGTTTGCGACGGCGCTTGGTCGGACCGCAACACCAGGCGATCGGGAAGGCATTCGACGCGCACCGGGCGCGAGATTGGCACCGCGTGTCGCGCCTCTTCCGGCAGGCCCCAGTTCTTGCCGCGTTTGTCGGCCATGCTGCTCGTGGCGCTGCCCTGGCCTGCGGTGCCTAATTGCACGCTGGTTGGCATGCCGGCGCTACTGGCCATGCCACCAGCTTGTCCGCCGATCGCCAGTGGCGAGCTCTGCGAGGACGTGGCCGAAGCCATCCCTGCTTGCCCGCCAGGATTTCCTGGCGCGCCGCTGGCGGCGCCACCGGCCTGGCCACTTTTCGCGCCGGCCGCTTGATTGCCGCCAGGCTGCAGGCCAAGCTTGCCCGGCCCGGTTTGCCCGGCGATCCCCTGCCCGTTGCTTTGTGCGTTGGCGGGCGCTCCCTGACCATCGTCATCCCCTGACATGGCGTAGGGGCCATTCGGCGAGCCATCCGTTCCCGCCCCCGAGCCTGATCCTCCCGTTGTTCCATTGCCAGCCGTCGCGCCGTCTACGGCGCTTGTCGTGCCTGTTGTCGCTGCGCCGGGCGCAATCGCGCCGCTTGAACCACCGACACCTTGGCTTCCCGCTGCGCCGAGCTGTGTCGCCGTTCCTGAGCCGTACAGACCGCCGTTGAAGCCGCTGATCGGATCGCCCGGCTTTTGTCCGCCACTGGTGCCCGCGCCGTTGCCGCCGCCGCTCAGATCATTCGCCCCAGGGCGGCCGCCCGCTGCGCCCGGCAAGGCGCCTGCCGAAACAGGAGCTGCGCCGCCGGACGCGAGAAACGAGTTTCCAGCGCCGCCGCCCGAGCCCAATAAGGACGAACCCTTTCCGGATCCCGTGCCGGTGCCGGGCGCGGCACCATTTCCCATACCCAAAGCTGGACCGGCACCCGGGGCTGGTCCTGTGCCGGAGCCGGTGCCGCCGGCAAACATATTGTTTCCTGCGCCATTGCCGCCCGGATTTGCGCCGCCAGGTTGCGATCCGTATCCGTTTCCTTGCGGCGCTCCAGTGGCTGCGTTGCCGGTGCCGGTTCCTGGTGTTGAACTTGCCGCGGCGCCATAGACGCTTGCCAGTTCGGTTTCGCTATTGGCGGCGCTGTCGGTACCCAGATTGGCGCCGCCATTTTGCGATGGGTAGCGGCCCGAACCTGCCGTGCGATCGTATCCGTTTCCGCCGCCGCGGCTGCCGCGCCCACCGCCACCGCTGCCGGCATAGCCTCGGCCGCGATGTCCGCCGCCTCCGGAGTGCCCGCTCCAGCCTTGGCGCGATTGCCGCTCGTCGTCGCTCGGCCCGCTCTCCTGCACGATGCCGCCGGAGGGCGAAGCTCGATACCACTGGGCTTTCTTCTTTTCGGAATAGTAGCGCGGGGCGGCGCGGGCCAGCGCTTGTTGGCGGATGCGGGCTTCGTCGACGGCCAGGTGCATCGCATCGGCCATGGCGGGGGGCGATGGGCGGAACTCGAGCTTCCAATCCTGATCGATCAGCTCGTAGCCGAACTCCGAGCCCCATGAGGACATGGCTTCGCGCGCGTGGTAGTAGGCCTCGACGCCGTCCGGGCGCACGAGGAGCAGTGGATAAGGTTCGCCGGTGTCGACGGCATTTTCGCCGTAATCGTTCAGATATTCGCGCGCGGCACGCAAGCCGGCGGCCAAGGGATTACCGGGGCCGAGAGGTCCGGTCAAATCCATCAGCGTTATTTCGATCCCTTCAGGCTGGAGAATAATGCGCTCGCCCGTACACTCGATGTACAGCGGTCGCCGCATGGTCTGGCTGGGCCCCTCGTAGGGGACGACGGCATACGAAGGCCGCTTGGATTGGGCCGTGCGTCGTGCTTCCTCGAGGTCGCGTTCGGCCGCGGCAGCCAACTCGGTGACGTGCGCGAGCTCGGTACGGAGTTGATCGAGCTTCTCTTGGTGGTGCTTTCCTTCCGCCGACTTCTGCTCGGCGAGTTCGAGCTCGCCGATCTGCGCGCGCAACCGGCGCGAATGCTCCTCGATATGGCTCAATTCCAGACGGCGATCTTTCAACTGCGCGCGGGTTTCCTCGCGAGATTTAGCCAGATGCTTAGTCCGCCACTCAACGGTTTCGCGCTGCGAAACCAGCTGCTCGATCTCGGCGGCATTTTGCGGCGCTTCGTCGGCGTTCTTCATCTGGGCTGTGCGCACGACGCAGATCAACACAATGATCAGCGCACCCAACGTACACAGCATCACGTCGAGAAACGTGAAGAGCGAGAAGGCCGCGGTTTGCCTGGCGGAACGACTCATGCAGTGCTATTGCCTAGAAAGTCTTTCCGCCCCACGGAAAACCAAATCTGTCATCGCCGACGCGCCCACGCTGCAGCGCTGCATCAGGGCGCAGCGCAGACTGTTCGCGCGTAAATTTGTCGCAGGCGCGCAAGTGTCACGCTCTCTTGCGCGCGG
The DNA here is from genome assembly GCA_035546535.1 of Pirellulales bacterium. Taxonomy (NCBI): domain Bacteria; kingdom Pseudomonadati; phylum Planctomycetota; class Planctomycetia; order Pirellulales; species Pirellulales bacterium. The sequence goes on from DASZWQ010000129.1 coordinate 8,337, forward strand.
TGAATCATTTCGGTGCCTTGGTGGGGCACTTGTTCCGAGACAGCTATCCCACGTCGATGTGTTGCCCGTCGATAAAATCGACGTAACCGGCAAAGTGAATGCAGGAAAAGGCGCGCTAGCACGCCCGTTGCCCCCAAAAAGGGCCGCCTACCGTAATGGCTTATGCCGTAAGCGCCAAGCACAGTTGGGCGCGGCGTTCTGCGGAGACCGGCGAAGCTAGCAACGTCGTGTCGCGTGCGGCAGAGCAAGCGGAGTCAGTCGCACAACGAGAATGCGTCCGCAGATTGCACAGATTTCGCATTTGATCGGAGAAGCTTTGGTCGTTGTCGCTAGCCAGGTCAGTAGCTGGTTTTCGTCACCGTCAACGCGAAGAATGTGATCGACGTCGCACCACAGGCTTTGTAGTCACATCTGCGTAATCTGCGAAATCTGCGGACGAATTCTTCCAATCGGGAATTCAATTTTGTGGGCGCGGCGCGAAGCGGCGCGATTTCGGCAATGAGCGAACCCTTCGCGCCGTCGTTGTACCACGCGTCTGACCCGGCTGACTCGTCAAAGTCCGACGTGCCGCGTGCCGATACCGACTCTTACGGTTGCGGTGCTCGCGGTATTGCAACCGCCTTGCGGTAACGACGCCGGATCGAGTCGAAACGAGATCGGAAACTCCGGAGGCGCGCCTTCGTCCCCCACCCTGACGACGCAAGCTAACGACGCGCCTTCCCAGGAGGGTACGCTCTGGTGTCGATCGGAAACGGTCCGCCAGAGCGTTTCTTTTTGCGCTTGTGCAGATTGCGATTCTGCAGAATCCGCGAATCAAATAACGAATGCAGAACTGCCCGCTCTGCCGTGTGCATGGCATCACCAGCATTCTGCATTCGTCGCCCCTGGCTCTGTGATCCGGCCCCGCTCAGTGACTGAGCGACGTGCTATCTGCACAGTAGAAACTACCAGTGGTGGTGATGGCCGTAATGCCCATAGTACCCGGCTCCGCCATAGCCACGGTAGTAAGCACGATACGGCGCGCCGTATCCGTAGCCGGGATATCCAAATCCGAAGCTCAATCCCGGCCCAATGCCGCCGTAGGCATATGGTTGCGCCACATACGGTTGCGGAAGCACCGGCGCAGCATACGCGTATGGCGCTGCTGCCGGATAACCGTAGCCGTAGCCCGGTGTTCCAAACGAGAAGTTGAAGTACCCCGGCGCGGCCCGCGCGATTTGAGGATTGGCGAATCCCATCGCCGCGATCAGCACGCCAACGACCATCATGGTTCCGATTGTGCGTCTCATGTCCTTGCTCCTTGATCCCTTCGGCCCACGTGCGGTTTGACGTAGTTGGCAGGCTCGTGGGCGTTAGCCCGTTTCCTTGATCGTTAGCAAACGCACGAATCGTGCCGATTCTTGCCAGACGCGTCTTGGACGAAGCGCAACTGCCTATGGCGATTCAAGCTGCGTGTGCCTTGGGCGAGAAACAGAGTCGCCGAGCGGCGTCGCGACTCAGACACACTGTCCTCGAAATGATTGCGCTAAAAGAGCGCAGCAGGGCGTCGCTGTCGACTGCCCAAGATTCTCAACCGCGATAGGTGGCGAAGCAGCGCGGCGTTTCCCACAGATGCGCTTCGACGATCGGAAAGCCCTGGGCGGCCGTGAACTTGTAGATCAGCTTGGCGATGTTTTCGGCCGTGGGGTTCGTGTCGAGCAGGTAGAGCGGCTCGCCGGCCTGCTGGAGAATCGGCACGAAGGGGTCATCGCGGTGCAGCAGCATGCGATGATCGAGCTGCTCGTCGATCCAATTGCTGACAACGCGCTTGATATCGGAAAAATCGAGCAACATGCCGCGATCGTCGAGCGATTTTCCTTCGAGAACGATCACGGCCCGGCCGTTATGCCCGTGCAGATATCGGCACTTGCCGTCGTAGTTGAGCAACCGATGACCGTAGCAGAAGTCGATTTCGCGGCTGACGCGGAACATAGGCATTTTTAGCCACCGGCGATGGGCAGCTCCTCGCTGGGAAAGTTTGGTCTGGCGGACCATTCCGAGGTTCCGGGCACTCCGAGCTTAGCGGTAACCCAGCCAGCCGAAGGTAGTGCGTCAGTTTGAAATTACTGCGGTGGATTAAGGAAGTATCGGTAGGCGTCAGGATGATGCGAGATGATCCAGACCCCTATTCCAAAGAGCAAGGGAGTCGTGAATGATACGACGAATTGACCGTATTGGACGCAAATGAACAGCGTGAACATTAGAGGCCTGTCGGCGCGACTGAATCGGTTGCCGCAGTAATTCACCATTCCTTCAGCAATTTCACGGTGAACCTTTCTCCAAAGGACCCACGCGATCGACCAACACAGGGCCGCAACTAAAATTCCAAAGATGAAGAACGGAAATAAAGAAGGCATCCCCCCATGATACCCGGCGAGAGGGAACGGCTTAAGATCGCGATTGCTTTACGTCACCCAGCCGAATACCTATCCGGCCAACCCGCGGGCGGCGTACTGCGTAGGATCGGCCATGCCGGCACTCTGGAACGCCTGCATCCTTTCCGCACATTTGTTGCAGCGGCCACAATGCAGTCCCTCGCGGGGATCGATGCAAGAGAAAGTCAGTTCCAGCGGGTAAGCCCTCCCCAACTCCATAACCTGGCGTTTGGTCATCTGGGCGAAGGGGCGTTCGATATGAACCTGCCCGCCAGTCGCCAGATTGAGCGCTTGCTCGTAAGCGGCAAAGAACTTGTCCGTGGCGTCGGGGAAAGGGTTCGAGGCCAAGGGCGCAAGCGCG
>DASZWQ010000130.1 GCA_035546535.1 Pirellulales bacterium
AGGTGGCAGAGCCGGCCTTTGCCCGGCTCGTACACCCAGCCGGCGGCGGCGGTTTCGCCATTGTCCGACCGGTTGCGCAAGAGCAGATGCACGCGTTTGTCATCGTACGGCGGCGTGTGCTGTTCGTCGGCTACGGAAAAATCCTCGACACCGCGCGTCACCGGGTGGTCGCGATCGACGACCTCGACGCGAAAACGCTCGAGCGGCCCATGCCCGATGTAGCGACCGCCGACGAGTCGCAGGTACGGACCATCTTCGGGGTACAGTCCCATCGAGTTGTGCAAGTTAAGAAATCCGCCGCCGCGGTGAACGAAATCGACCACGGCTTGCTCCTGCTCCTTGGTCATCCACACATAGTCGGGTTGATCAGGCGCCTGGGGGCGCATCAGCCCGTCGCGCAAGATCACGAGCAATTGCACGTGTGCGAGATTTTCGGCCGAGAGTGCGTTTACGTCGACGGCGAAGTGCGGCACCACGTGCGTGGCCGCGAAAATCGGCCGCAGACCGGCCTCGATGTGCCCCGGCTCGTGCGGCTGATCCCCGATCAGCACCAGGGCATGCGGTCGTTCGTCGTTCGGCTGCGGCGGCTTGCCGTTGAAGGGCGCATAGGGAACCGTGAGCTCGTCGTAAACGTGCTCGACGTCTTCGGCGACCGGTGTGTCGTAGGGCATCCACACCAGATAATCAGGCACCAGGCGCACGACCCGCTGCAGATCGGCGCGCGGCTGCCCTTGCGCGATGAAGTAGCCTACCTGTCGGCGGAGCTCGTTGAGAAATCGCTGCTGCCGATCGATCAACTCGGCGCCGTCCCACGAGCCGAAGCCGGGCACAACGCGCGCGGCTTTCATCGCCGCCACTTCTTCGAGCGCCTCACGCCATGCGTTGGTATCTCGTCCCGGCAGCGGCACGCGCGGCCCGTGATACACCAGCGGCCCGGCAAAGAGAACCTTGCTGGCCGGCAGGAACACCGCCGCCGCGCCCGCCGTGGCGGTGTCGTCGCGCGGCAGGAATTCGATCTTTGACCCGCCGAGCGTTTGCCGCCTGGCGACAATCTCGAACCCGGGCTTCGGCGCCGTCGCTTCCGTATCTTCAGAGGACGATGCTGCAAACAGGAACTTATAAGTGCCCGGCGAAAGATACACGCGTTTGACGCCGTGCTCGCGCAGTTCCCCGACCAGCTTCGCATCGTCCGACATCGCATGCGTCAACAAGAGCACGGCCGGCGCGTGGCCGGAGACTTTCTTGACATCCGCCAGGTATTGCTGCACGGGAATGCCACGCGGCAGATCGACGAGCCACGTTTCGTCTTCGGCGACGAAAAAGCCGCAATTGGCCGAGTGAAACCGGTCGGCAAAGCCAATGACATGCACGCCCGGCGCGTTTTCTTCATGATGCGGCCACGGCGCCGCCATCGACGCACGGCTGCAAAATGTCGACAGGCCGGCGATTGCCAGCGCGAGCAACGCATGTCGTCCTGGTACGACCGGCGCACCTAAAAAACGCTTTGGCGACGGCAGCGAGTAACTCATGGTCGCGCGCCTGTCGTCGGGTGGGCGAACGGGGCCGGCAACAGCACGCGGGTCGAAACCTCTTCGGCAAACTCGTTGATCTTGTCGCCATAGGCCTTGGCATCGGCCGTGCCTGCGAACTTCGCGATCAATTCTTCGCGCTCGCGCAGGCTGTCGAAGCGGAACAAATAGCAGACCTCGCGCAAGCGACCGACGTTTGCCAGCCACGGGCCGGCCGGGCGAAAGCCGTTTCGTTCGAGCAAGGCCAGCCCGTCGGTCCGCATGTATTGCAAATACGCCTCGCGGCGCGACAAAGGAATGCGGTGCAACTCGTGGATCATGACCTTGCTCGGCTCAGGTAGCGCCGGCCGTCGCGCAAAGTCCGTCATGTACAGAAATCGGTTCTCTTCTCCGGCGAGCAACGGATCGCGCTCGCTGACGAACGCGGCAAAGCGCGGATCGCCGCCCAGCTTTTGCGCGGCGGCCTCGAAAGCGGCCATGTCGTCGTATTCCCAAATCGTGACCTGCTCGTACAAGTCGCCGATCAAGGTGGTCCACCAGCCGACCATGCGGCCGCCGGCCCCACGAAACAGCGGCAAGCCCTTGCTTTCGATCAGCCCTGCGTACTCTTTTCCTTTGTCGGGCCGTACGCGAATGCGCCACTCGCCGTAAACGCGTCCCGCGCCTTTTGCCTTGGCCTTCTCGGGTGCCGCTGCTGGCTCGACGGCCCGCAGGGAATGGCAAATCGCGGCGATGCCGACGACGGTTGCCAGAACAATAATGAGGCGTGACATCGTGTGACCCAAAAAGCGGATGCCAGTCGATCAACGGCGACGTTGGCGACGCGAACCGCAGCGTTTTCGCCGGAGGGCACTGGCGTCGCGCGCCAAGTATGCCACCGCCCGCCAGGTGATGCAAACACGGAGGTGCGTTCCCTTGGCGTGTCGGGCTTGTGCGGCGCGCGAGAGTCGAGGCGAGATCAGCGCTGCCGTTGTGTCACGGCAAATACTCGGGCGCCATGTTTTTCACGGCAGGCCACGCATCTCTTATCCCCGGCTGGCCACGTCCTGCGCCGGTGGCCAGCTCAAAAGCGCCTCGCGCCAGTCGGTCGCGCCGGGCAAGTGCAGTAGGAAGCTGGTCGGGGCGGCGCTCGCCTCCTCGGCGCTTGCTTCACGCCGCGAAAACCAGCGCCGCAGCCATTGCCGCAGCCGCGCCGGCCAATCGTCGTCGATCACGACAGAGCGTTGGCTGGTTTGAAAGGTGTCGATAAATCGGCCCGCCTGGTTCGCAAAGCGCGACGGCACCGGCGACCGGCAAGCGACCAGGAACAGGCTGTTCGGGAAATCGGGGTCTCCCTGCCAGCCGAGAATCGCCGCGTCCAGTTCGGCCACGAGCTTTTCCAATCCCACCGGCGTGAGCACGCGCGATAGTCCCTCGCGCGGGCGGGCATTGCCGATGTTCGCGGTCACAAGCGCCATTCCGCCCGGTGCCAACAGCGGTAGCGCCAAACGCAATAGCGCTGCTGTCTCTTCGAAGCGGTGCAACAAGTCGAGGCACAAGAGCGTGCGCAGCGATTCGTTCTCGACGGGCAGATCGCCCAGGTCGAGCTCGTCGTCGTCGCGGCGTCCGGACGGCACGCGACAATCGAGCACCAACTGGCCCGCGAAATGCCGGCGCATCCAGGGAGCTACGTCGCGGCCGTTGCTGTCGTCGGCGATCAGGGCCACGGGACCCGCTAGTTCCAGAGTCGCCCGAGCCGCGTCGAGCAATTGTTGTACGAAAGCGCGCATCAAGCCTCCCTGCCAGGTGTCGGCCGGAAGTTAACCGGAGCCACGTGCGGCGGTCAATGCGAAAGCTGGCCAGTGCCAGCAACGCCGCGGTAGCACGGCCGGAAACAACGCCCTTTCCTTCAACGCGCGCGCGACGGGCGGATGCTAGCGGCCGAGTGCTGGCACGAAACAGCCTCGGAAGTTCCGCGGCGGTGGCAGACCTGTGAACCCGCGCCGGCCTACGCTCGGCAAAGTGGAGAGTGGCCCGCCGGCGCGCCGAAGTTCATTGCAGGGCTGTCGCCGCATGACGGCTGCTACCACCTCTGGTTATCGCTTCCTGCTGTCCCGGTCGATTGCAAGCCCCGAAGGCCTCAAGCGCCCTGCCTGCCCGATTCTTTCGTTCCAAGACGCGCATCCGTGTTTCGGTCCCCCCCCACTCGACTTGCGACGCCTGCCGGCGAATTTCCCATGGTGCAGTTTTTTCGTTCTCGACAAGGCGACGATCGTCGCCGCCGCGTAATACCCGACGAGGCCGGCGCCCCTGCGGCGCCGTCGAACGGCGCGCGCACAACCGCCGCGGCGCGCAACGCGTCGCGCCGCTATCCGGCGGAAGCACACCGCGATCATCAGCCGCGGTTGATCGATTTGATTCCGCACAGCCTTGCGAAGATGTTCTTGTTGTTCTTCGTCGGTGCCCTGGCGATTGCCGGCATCGAGGCCGTGTACGCCGCGCGCGTATTGGAATTCAGCGAAGGGCATTTGCCCGCTTTCGACCTGCGCGCCGAGGGAAGCCTGAACAACTGGTTCACATCGCTGGCGCTGGACCTGTCGTGCGTCGTCGCGCTCGTGATTTATTCGCTGCGCCGGCATCGGCTGGACGACTATCACGGCCGCTATCGCGTGTGGCTGTGGGCCGCGGCCGCGTGGCTGTGGCTGTCGATCGACGAAGCGGCCTGCCTGCACCAGAGCATTCAGGCGCTGTTGCGCGAGTTCGCGCGGCAATCCGTTCGCGAAGCCGAGCTGACCACCATTGGCGGTTACGTTTTGCTGGTGGGCGGAGTCGCGCTGCGGCTGGCCTTCGAGATGCGGCAATGTCGTTCATCGATCGCGGCGTTCGCGCTTGCCGGAATCACCTACACCGCGGCCGTCGTCGCGCACTTCGGCTGGCTGCCGGCCCAAGCCGCCGAGTTCTCTTTGCTCGTCGAAGAAGGATGCGAGATGGCAGGCAGCCTGTTCTTGCTCCTGTCGATGTGCCTGTACGCTCGCTTCGTCGTGCTCGACGCCAAGGGGCTGATAACCATCCAACCCGAGAAGGCCGCCGAACCGGCCGCGAAAGCGGCGCGTGGGCTGTTCGGCCGCAAGACGAAGATCGACGCGGCCCACACGTCGGTCCGCCCCGCCGCCAAACGCAGCGACCTCGACAGCGTCGTGGTGCGTGACAGCGACGAGGATGAGGAAGACGAAGACACCGATGACGACGACGACGGCGAAGATAGCCATGCCGGGCATAAACTCTCCAAGTCCGAGCGTAAAGCACTGCGCCGCCAACAGGAACGCCAGCGCAAGCAACGCCTGGGCTAACGAGCTGTCGCCGGGTCTGTCTTCCGGTCGATTGAGCCAGTAGGGTGCCCTGTGGCACCATGACCCGAGAAGGCCGTTCCTGGTGCGCGCAGCGCACCCTACGGTCTCTTTGCCGTCGGCCGGCACCCCTTGGAGAGATGCTTGCCGGCCGGTCTAATCGGTGCTAAATCGCGGCTGTATTCTCGCGCCGCGGCCTCCACAGGACGCCTCGATAGGATGAACCGATCGTGACCGTACGCACTCGTTTTGCTCCCAGCCCGACCGGTTATCTGCACATCGGCGGCGTGCGCACGGCGCTTTTCAATTGGCTGTTCACGCGTCGGCACGGCGGCCAGTTCCTGCTGCGCATCGACGACACCGATCAGCAACGCAACGTCGAGGCGGCGCTGGCGCCGATTTTGCACGGCTTTCGCTGGCTGGGCATCGATTGGGACGAGGGACCCGACATCGGCGGTCCGCACGCTCCCTACTATCAGTCGCAGCGGCTGGCGAATTATCAGGCCGCCGCCGATCGTTTGCTCGCCTCGGGCCATGCCTATCACGACTACGCGCGCCCGGAAGAGATCGCCGCCGAGCGCGAAGCGGCCGAGCGCGAGAAGCGCCCGTTTCTCTACAGCCGGCGGTGGATGGCCGAGACGGCCGGCGACCGCATGCGCTTCGAGAACGAGGGGCGTTCGGCCGTGGTGCGCCTGAAGATGCCGCGCGAAGGGAAGCTCGTCATCGACGACAAGATTCGCGGCCAGGTCGAATTCGAATGGGCCCGCGAGCAGGACCACGTCATCCAGCGTACCGACGGCACGTGCCTGTATCACCTGGCGAGCGTCGTGGACGATCACGATTTCGAGATCACGCACGTCATCCGCGCCGAAGAGCACCTGTCGAACACGCCGCGGCAGATTTTCATTCTCGAATCGCTCGGCTATCCGCGCCCCGTTTACGCGCATCTGCCGTACGTGGCCGAGCCGGGCAGCAAGACCAAGCTCAGCAAGCGCAAGCTCGACAAGTATTTGAAGAACCGCGACTTCGCCCAGATCTATGAGCACGGTCAGGCGATCGCCGCGGCGCTGGGCCTGGCGCCGTCGGCCGATACGTTCAACCCCGTGATCGTCGATTTCTACGAGCAGGTCGGTTACCTGCCTGATGCGATCATCAATTACCTGGTGCTGTTGGGCTGGTCGCTGGACGAGCGGACCGAGTTCTTCACGCGCAAAGAAATGATCGACAACTTTTCGCTCGAGCGAGTCAACAAGGCGCCGGCCAGCTTCGATCCCAAAAAGCTGTGGGCTTTCCAAGACCATTACATGCAGGAGCTGCCGGTCGAGCAAAAAGCGGCCATGATGCTGCCGTACCTGGAAAAGGCAGGCATCGTCACGGCGCCCGCCCCGGCCGCCGTGCAGGAGCGCTTGCGGCAAGTGATCGCGGCGGCGGGGGATCGTTTGAAAGTGGCCGGCGACATCGTCGATTTCGCGGCCTTCTTCCTACCGGACGACCAACTGTCCTACGATGAAGCGGCCTTCGAAAAGCAGCTGCGCGACGACGAGACGGCGGCCCGGCTCGCACGATTCCGCGAACGCCTGGCCGGGGCCGAATCGTTCGACGCCGCGGCCGTGGAGCAAACCTTGCAGAAATTTCTGGCCGACGAGCAAATCGCGGCCGGCAAGATCATCCACGCCATCCGCGTGGCGGCGACCGGCAAAACCGTGGGCTTTGGGCTCTTCGAAACCCTGGCCACCCTCGGCCGCGAGAGCTCGCTCGCCCGCATCGATCGGGCTTTGGCGCGACGCGCCGATGAGAATTAGCCACAGAGTCCACAGAGGGCACCGAGAATAGAATTCGTGAAAGCCTGGGACTTCGCATCACTGAGGCTCCTACAGTTTTCCTAGAACTCTTTCGCTCTCTCTGTGTGCTCTGTGCCCTCGGTGGCAAATCCTCGTTCCTGAGCCGAGCGACAATTCCCCTGTCGCTCGGCAGCGCATTTTTGGATAATCGTGGCATGCACGACAAAAAAGAAAGCATCGACAAGCGGTCCGCGTCCGATAATGCGGGCGGCGCGAGCGGCGAGCCCGAGCGCCGGTTGAATTTCGTCGAAGAGATCGTCGAAGAGGATCTGCGCACCGGCAAGTACAACGGCCGCGTGCACACGCGCTTCCCGCCCGAGCCCAACGGCTACCTGCACATCGGGCATGCCAAGAGCATCTGCCTGAACTTCGGTCTGGCCCTGCGCTACGGCGGCAAGTGCAATCTGCGCTTCGACGACACCAATCCCAGCAAAGAGGACGTCGAATACGTCGACTCGATCAAGGACAGCGTGCGCTGGCTGGGCTTCGATTGGGAAGACCGGATGTTCTACGCCTCGGATTATTTCGGCCAGCTCTACGATTGGGCCGAGCAATTGATCCAGGCCGGCAAGGCGTATGTCTGCGATTTGAACGGCGACGAAATGCGCGAGTACCGCGGCACGCTCACCTCGCCCGGCAAGAACAGCCCCTACCGCGAGCGGCCGGCGGCCGAGAATCTCGACCTCTTCCGCCGCATGCGCGCGGGCGAATTCCCCGACGGATCGCGGACCCTGCGGGCCAAGATCGACATGGCCTCGCCGAACCTCAACATGCGCGACCCGGTGCTATACCGCATCCTGCACGCCACCCACCACCGGACGGGCGATGCGTGGTGCATTTACCCCATGTACGATTTCACGCACGGGCAGTCCGATTCGATCGAAGGAATCACGCATTCGATCTGCACGCTCGAGTTCGAGAATCACCGCCCGCTGTACGACTGGTTTCTCGAGGCGCTGTCGATCTATCGTCCGCAGCAGATCGAGTTCGCGCGGCTGAATTTGACGTACACGCTGATGAGCAAGCGCAAGCTGCTGGAGCTGGTCGAGGAAGAGCGCGTCAGCGGCTGGGAGGATCCGCGCATGCCCACGCTCGTGGGCCTGCGCCGCCGCGGTTACACGCCCGAGGCGATCCGCAGCTTTTGCGAGCGGATCGGCGTGGCCAAGTTCAACAGCGTCATCGACGTGCAGGTGCTGGAAAACGCCATTCGCGAAGACCTCAATCGCCGCGCGCCGCGCGTGATGGCCGTGCTGCGGCCTTTGAAGGTGGTGATCGACAACTACCCGGTTGACCAGGTCGACGAGCTGGACGCCATCAACAACCCCGAGGACCCATCGGCCGGCACGCGCAAAGTCCCCTTCACGCGCGAGATTTACATCGAGCGCGATGATTTCCGCGAGGATCCGCCGAAAGAATTCTTCCGCCTCGCCCCCGGCCGCGAAGTGCGGCTCCGCTACGCGTACCTGGTCACGTGTACGAGCGTCGTGAAGGACGCCTCGGGCGAAATCGTTGCATTGCACTGCACGTACGATCCGGCCACGCGCGGCGGCAACACGCCCGACGGCCGGAAGGTGAAGGGGACCATTCACTGGGTCTCGGCGACGCGCTCGCTGCTGGCCGAAGTACGCGTCTACGACCATTTGTTCACGCAGCCCGACCCGACCGACGTCCCCAAGGGGGGTGACTATCGAGACAGCCTCAATCCCAAGTCGCTGGAAGTGCTGACCGAAGCGCGGGTCGAACCTTCGCTGGCCGGAGCGGCGGCCGAAAGCCGCTTCCAATTCGAGCGGAACGGCTACTTCTGTGTTGACATGATCGATTCGCGCCCCGACAAGCTGGTCTTCAATCGCACCGTGTCGCTTAAGGACAGTTGGGCGAAAATCGAAAAAGGGCAGAAGAAGAAATAGCGGGCCATCGCGACGTGATGTCTTGTGCCATGCTTGTTCACCGTTGGTGAATAAGCATGCGATCATCGGCTATCTGCGCCGCCAGACATGCTTATCCTC
>DASZWQ010000131.1 GCA_035546535.1 Pirellulales bacterium
AGGTGTTTCCACGCTCCGCAACCAAAGACAGACTGCGCCGGCTGATGGCGAAAAAATCGCCACGCGTCCCGTGCAGCGAAATTCGTGCTGCGCCAGACAGACGCCTGGCGCAGCACGAATCCGCCAACGGCCAAGGGCCACGTTGAGTCAAGTCACAACCTGCGGTTTGCCCTCCCGCGGCGCGAGAGGCGCATCAAGCATGGAATCGCGCCTCCTAGGGCTAGCAGCAGCAGACTACCCGGCTCGGGCGTCGGAATCTGAGCAATCGTGAGGTTGTCCAGAATGATGCCGTCCTCGAGATCGTCGGACGTGCCGTTGTTGTTGACGTCGGTATCCTCGGTCATCGTCACCTGATTAAAGGAAAAACCAGTGTCGATGATGCCCAGGTAGGCGATCGAGTAGGCTTGCCAACTCGGCCCCACATTGACCACGACGTTCTCGCTCGGCGAGCCGGGCAACGTCGTATTCGTAAGGACGAAGGTGACCGGATGACCCAATACGTCTCCGGCCTGACACAAGTAGACGCCGAAGGCGTCGATCGGCTGGCTGAATTGAATCGAGTTGTGCACGGGCGCGGTGGCCACGCCGCTTGCGACTTCCGATTCGATCAGCGCCGAACTGGCGGAACCGTTGTTCGTGTCATTGACCCCAAAAAAAGTGACGAATTGATAGGTGAAATTCGTCGTCGTGGCCGTGATTGTGGAACCTGGAAATGGGAACGACGGGTTTGCGCCGTTGGGGATCCCACTGGTCAGATTCTGGTTGTACGGCGTGCCACCTTGCGTGGTGATCTGGTTCAGAAAGCTATTCCGTGCCGCTGTCGTATTCGGAAACGGTTGGGTCGAAGCAGTGCGCACATCGTGATCAAAGGTCACGACCGGCGTGGCCATCGCCGGTGAAGCCAGCAAAAACCCCATCACACCGGCCGCGGCCAGTCGGCCGGTGTGTCTCAAATTGTTAAGCATCAGGAACACCTCTGGTCCTTGGCAAGAGTTGAAAAGGGCGACCGAAGCAACGTCGCGCGCGAGTCGTTCGGCGGACTAGGAAGTCTGCCGGCGCTTCGCCGCGAAGACCAAGAGGGCCAATCCCATACCCGCCAATGCCAAGCTTCCAGGCTCGGGGACCGAAGTCATGGCGGTCGCTTCCGTGAAGCCGCCGGTGCCCGCCGACGCGAAGACACCCAAAAACTGACCGCTGAAGCTGTACTCGGAAATGTTGCCGGTGCCGTTCGCGAATCCCAGGATGCCGACCAGCATGCCTTGGCCGTCGGGCGAGGCGATGATGCCTTGTGGGAACGCCAGCCCACTGACGTTGAAGCTGGGATCCTGCGCGCCGGTGGTGGCGTTGAACTTCTCGAGCGACTGACCGAACAATCCGGTGACGTAAAGGTCGTTGCCGTTGACGAACACGCCGGCCGCGCCGGGGATCGTGGCGTTGGGCGCGACCAGGTCCGACATCGCCGTGCCAGCCGCGTTCGATTGCGCGACGGTACCGCCGTCGAAACCACCCGCCAAAAGCGTGCTGCCATTGAAGGCGAGTCCGCTGAACGCAAAGCTGCTGCCGCCCATCAGAGGAGCGCCGGCAACTCCACCCGTAGCGTTCAACTGCGTGATGCCGGTGCCGTTCAGGTTCGCGACGTAAAGTTTCGAGCCATCCGGGCTGAAGGCCATCGAGTTCGGAAACGAGAGGCCATCGGCGGCCGTGGCAAACACCGTCGGGTTGCTGACAGTGCCAGCCGCGTAGTTGTAGTCATATTCGATCACGTTGTTCGCTTGCGAATTCGCGACGAACAGCTTCGTGTGATCGGGCGAGACGACGATGCCGTCCGGTTGATTCAAATCCGTCGGCAGCGGATTGCTGGGATCATTGGTGACCAGCGTTCCGAGAAATGTGCCGGTGTCGCTATAGCGATCCACGGCATTAGCCAATCGATCGGCGATCAAGATTTCGCCGGCGCCGCAGATCGCCTGCGGCAGAATTGAAGCGATCGCAAATAACGACATTGCACGAGTTAAAACGCGGACAAACATGTAGCGACTCCTCTCATTAGCGACAGAACCTGGGTGTGAAACAAAGCAGCGATGGAAACGGACACAACGTATGCAGGGAATGCGCGGCTACACACCGACGCATGGGGACAACTGTGGCAGGCCGCCGCGAGATCGTAGAGAACTTTGCTTGCGTTCTTCTCGCGGCGTCGGCTCTAAGAATTAAAGGTAGGTACAAGCAACGATGACTTTCGTCGCAACAGTATTGTCAGCGTCTTAGGGCAAAACAAGTAGACGCCGCCGCGCATCGTTGTGAATGACATCGCGCAACGTCGCGCTCTGCGCGTTGCAGCGTGGCGAAACTTTCGTCATCGCGTAGTCCCTTTGGGTTGCTCGCGCGCAGCGCGCAATCAACACTTTATGCGCGGTGATTTTTTCGCCGCGCGAAGAGTCTAGAAAACAAGGCATTTACGCCCGCGCCATCAAACAACGGCTGCATCCCGTGTTGGCGAAAAAATCGCCACGGAGTCTGATACAACAATGGTCGTGTCGCGATTCACACGTGGGATGAAGTTAGAAAAAAACTTTCACTTCGATGCCTGAGCTGCCAGACATTACCGTTTACCTCGAAGCACTCCAGCGGCGCATCGTTGGCGAGCGGCTGCTCTCGGTGCGCGTGGTGAGCCCGTTTCTTGTGCGCACCTTCGATCCTCCGCTCTCGGCGATCGAAGGAAAAGTCGTGCGGGCGCTTGCGCGCTTGGGCAAGCGTGTTGCCATCGGCTTCGACGACGAACTGTGGCTCGTGTTGCACCTGATGATCGCAGGCCGATTGCATTGGAAAGCGGCGGGCGCCACGCTGGCCGGCAAGTACAACCTGGCCGCCTTTGATTTTTCGTCCGGCTCGCTGGTGCTTACCGAAGCCGGCGCGAAGCGCCGCGCGGCGCTCTACCTCGTACAAGGTGCGGCAGCTCTTGCGGCGCATGATCCCGGCGGACTTGACGTGCTTTCCGCCAGTGTCGATCAATTCGTCGGCGTGCTGCGTTCGCGCAATCACACGCTTAAGCGGGCGCTTACGGATCCGACGCTGTTGAGCGGCATCGGCAACGCGTACTCGGACGAGATTCTGCACCGCGCGAAACTGAGCCCCCTGCGGCTCACGCAGAAAATGGACGACGAGGAGATCGCGCGGCTGTTCGCGGCCACGCGCGACATCCTCACCCAGTGGATCGATCGCTTGCGGCGCGAAGCCGGCGAAGGATTTCCGGAAGGCGTCACGGCCTTCCGTCCCGAGATGGCCGTGCACGGCAAGTTCGGCAAGCCGTGTCCGGTGTGCGGCGCACCGGTGCAGCGCATCCGCTATGCCGAAAACGAAACGAACTACTGCCCAGGCTGCCAGACCGGCGGTCAGATACTGGCGGATCGTTCGCTCTCTCGGCTTTTGAAAGACGATTGGCCGCGGCACATCGACGAATTGTGACGACGAATTGTAGCGGCGAAGTTTTGAGGGTTAGCAGCCACTAACTCGCACGCCGGCCACAGCGAGCGCGAAGTTGTCGTGCATCAGGATTTGCCGATGGGTATACTACGGACGCGTCTGCCGTCGGCCTGAGGATTCGCCCGCCCGAGAGTTCCTTTGATGTTGCGCATTACGGCCCACTCGCCCGTGCAATTGTGCGATCGCATTTCGCGGCGCGAAGTGTTGCGTATCGGCGGTTTGGGTGCGCTCGGCTGTTCGCTGGCCGAAGTCTTGCATCAGCAATCCGCCGCTGCGACGCCGGTCGACGCTCCGCCCCGCGGTCGCGCCAAGTCGTGCATCGTGCTTTTTTTGTGCGGCGGTCCTGCGCAGCATTCCACGTGGGATCCCAAGCCCGACGCTCCAGCCGAGGTGCGCGGGGAATTCGGCCCGATCACGACGCGTGTGCCCGGCATGTCGATCGGCGAGCTTCTGCCGCGAACGGCCACCGTGGCCGAGCACTTGTGCCTGCTGCGGGCGATGCGCACCGGTGACAACGCGCATTCGTCGAGCGGCTATTACATGCTCACCGGCGTTCCGCATCAGCCGATGAACGCCGAGAACGTCAATCCTGGCGCTCCGAATAACTGGCCGCACTTCAGCTCGATCGTGCGGCATTTGCGCCGCGACGAATCATCGCTGCCGAGCGCCGTCCGCTTGCCGCAACATATTTTCAACACCGATGGTTCGGTCTGGGCCGGCCAGGACGCGGGCTTTCTCGGCCGCGCGAGCGATCCTTGGCTATTTCGTTGTGAACCATCGTCGCCCGATTTTCGCATACCCGAGTTTTCGCTGCCCGAGGAGCTGACGGTCGATCGATTCCACGGCCGACAATCGCTTTTGGATGAAATCGAACGCCTGGCCGCTGCCGCGCGGCGCGACGCAAGTTCGCCGGGACCGTATCAAAAGGCGATTGATCAGGCGTTCGATTTATTGACGTCGCCCGCCGCCCGCTCCGCGTTCGACTTAACGCGCGAGCGCGACAGCATGCGCGACCGTTACGGCCGCACACAATTCGGTCAAAGCCTGCTCTTGGCGCGGCGGTTGATCGAGGCGGGCGTGCGCCTGGTGCAGGTCAATTGGTTCCGCGGCCCGGAAGAGCCGTTCGACGCCCCTTGTTGGGACTCGCACGTGCGCGAAGCGAATCGATTGAAGAACGTTTTGCTGCCGACGTTCGATCCTGCTTATGCGGCGCTCGTCTCGGATCTGGCCGGCCGTGGCCTGCTCGACGAGACCTTGGTCGTTTGCATGTCGGAATTTGGCCGCAGCCCGCGGATCAATGCCGTGGCCGGCCGCGATCATTGGGGGAGCGTTTTCTCGGTGGCGCTAGCCGGCGGCGGCATTCGGGGCGGGTACGTGCATGGCGCGTCGGACTCGATCGGCGGCGAGCCGAAAGACAAAGTGGTCCGCCCCCCCGATCTCTTGGCCACTGTTTACCAGGCGCTCGGGCTGTCGCCGGCAACCGAACTGCACGATCCGCTGGGGCGGCCCTTCCCGATCGCGCGTGGCGAGGCGATCCGCGAGCTATTCGCCTGATCGAGGCGTGATCAAGCGTCGACGATTTCGGCGCCGCGCAATTCGGTGGACGACAGGTCGTGGCGAAAATCGGCTTCGCTGACTTCGTCGCAGATCGCTCGCAATGCTGGCGGCAGGCGCAGATCGGCCAGGGTGTCGAAGCATTTTTCTGCCTTCCGTCCGAAGACCAGAAATCGGCAGCCCGCCGCGGCGATCGCCTCAAGCGCGGCCTGGCACGCCTGCGGATCATCGCCGTAATAACGTGCCTGGGCGATGCGTTCGACGGTGTCGACGCCGACCACGAACGTTGCACCGGGAAAAATCGCGGCCTTCTCGACAAACGTCGGCGCGCGGGTGAACCAGAGCCGCATGGGTGGTAAGCCCGGCTCGGTCGATGCGAATTGCGCGCTGCGTAAGCGCATCTCATGGAAATCCAAAGGAGGCTTGTCGACGTTCGCGATCGAGATCTCCCAATCGACTGGTGCGTTCAAACGCGCGGCCGCCACCTCGGCCATCGTCCGATGTGCCGCATGCAGCGGGTGAAAGGCGCCGGGAAACACCACCTTGGGCGCCGCAGTGCGGTCGGCTGTCACGGTAGCTCCGGCGCTCTCGTTTTCGGCCGGCGCCGGCACAGCGAGGACATGGTTCGTCTCGCCCACGAACAAAGCCTTCCACGCGGCAGGGGCGACCGTGCCATTTTCGACAACACATTCCGGAGCCTTTAGCGCCAGCGGCAAGCGATCGGTCAATCCACAGCCTTGCGCGACCATGTTCAACAGGAAGCGCGCGGCCAGATCTTCTTCGCTGTGCCGGTCGCGTGTTCCCTTGATGAGTTCGAGCGAAGCGACGGTCGTGACGCCAGCCGTCTGGGCAGCGACGTGTACGCGGTGCGCGCCGCGCTTCGGCCGGTCGCTCACCAGGCTCGCCGTGCAAGCAATTCCGGCCACCGGAGCCGCGCCCCCTTCGGCCGTGGCCAAACGCACCGCTTGTTCGTAAGCCGCCATGGCCATCAGCCGCGCAGTGTGTTCGCTGCAGAAATTCTCGGGCCGGCTACGCAACCATTCCGCGAGCGCGGCCGACGAATAGGGAACCTCCGCCGCCAGTACGCTGCGCGACGCTCCAGGCACGCCCAGCAGCGTCGAAATGGCCTGGCTGCCGCCCCCCGTGACAGCCATAACCAGGCGCATGCCGCTGGCATGAATCCGAGCCACGAAATCGTTGGCGGCGGTTGACGAGGCGATTGGGCTGGACAAGCGACAGGGTTCCCCGTACTGGAATGGTTTCGGTTTTCGGCGCGCCCGCGGAGTCGCCGGACGCCCTCTGGGCAGCCTGCGCACGCGACTCGCTCATCATTCACAAATATACGTCGGGCACAAAGATGCGTCGCGCAAGACATTCCTTACGTGAATGCAAGGACGTTCGCCTGTCGCCGCTCGTCATTTGCCATCATCCTGCATACAATTCGCCCCGTGAAGCCCTCCGAACATAGCGTCGTCGCGCGGTTCATGCGCATCGAGCCCTTTTTGCTGGGCACGGCGCTCAGCGGCCTTTCGTCGCTGGCGTACAGTTGCTCGAACGTTTGTTTGCGCTGGCTCGCGCATTGTGATCCGCTCTTGGTATCGTGCATCAAGGCGGTGCCGACGTTGCTGGTGGCCACGACGCTTGTGGCACTCTCGGCCGCGCGGGGCAACATGCGCTGGCCGAGCTTCCCCGCATTTTTGGGACTGGCCGCCGTGGGCGTGATTGCTCAGTTGGGCGGCAACGGTCTCTTTCAGTGGTCGATGAGCGAAGTAGGATTGGCGCTCACCGTGCCGCTGTGCGCTGGCACCATGATCATTGCCGCCAGTGCGCTTGCGCGTGTCTGGCTGCACGAGGGGGTCACGCCCCGCTCGGCGCTGGCCTTGGCGATCTTGATCACGGCCATCGCCGTCTTGAGCCTGGGCGCCGAGCGAGCGCCGCAACTGGCCGAGCTGGCCACGGCCGACGCCTCGATCACCGCGGCGCTTTCGGCCGCGTGTTTCTCCGGCGTATGCTACGCCATCTTGAACGTCACCATTCGGCGACTCGTCACCGGCGACATGCCCATGCATTTCGTCCTGTCCACGGTCAGTAGCGTGGGCGTCGTGAGCCTGGGCCTGGCAGCCATCGCGCGCACCGGCTGGGAACCCTTGGCGGCAACCGAATTGACGGATCTTGGCGTGATGTTCATCGCCGGCACGTTCAATGCCATCGGATTTTTCACGCTCACCAAGGCGCTGCAGTTGGTGTCGATCGTCCAAGTAAACGCCGTAAGCGCTTCCCAGTCGGCGCTGGCTGCCATGGCCGGCGTCGCGATCTTTGGCGAATCGATGACGGCCAGCTTGCTCGTGGGGGTCACGCTCACGATCATCGGCCTGACGATGGTCGATCGCGGGAAGACGATCGGGCGTCGACCGTCGGGGCGTAGGCCAGCGGAAACGCCTGCCGATGAGGCGTTCGTCGCGCCGCCGGCCGGTCAATTGCCCGATGCCGCTGCCTTGCCGCGCGAGCCGACGACGACGTAAATCGCCGGCAGCACCACCAGCGTCATCAGCGTGCTGGAAATCACGCCGCCAATCACCACGGTCGCCAGCGGGCGTTGCACTTCGGCCCCTGTCCCCGAGCTGGTTGCCATGGGGATAAAGCCCACGCTGGCCACGAGTGCCGTCATGATGATGGTCCGCAGGCAAGAAAGGGCCGCCTCGGGCACGGCTTCGGCCACCGGCGTACCGCCGTGCAATAAGTGACGCAACGCCGACACCAGCACCATGCTATTTAGTACCGAGACCCCCGAGAGCGTGATGAAGCCAATGGCCGCCGAGATCGACAGCGGCATTTCTCGGAGTGCCAGTGCGACGATGCCGCCGATACAGGCAAACGGCACGCTGGCAAAGACGATCGCCGTATCGGTCAGATTGTGATATGTGAAATACAACAGCACCACGATCATGGCCAGGGCCACCGGAACCACGATCGCCAGGCGAAACTTCGCACGTTGCAAGTTCTCGAACTGGCCACCCCAATCGATCCGGTAGCCCTCGGGCAATTTCAGTTGCTCATCGATCTTGGCTTGCGCTTCGGCGACGAAGCTGCCCACATCGCGGCCGCGGACGTTGCACTGCACCGTGATGCGGCGCTTGCTCCACTCGCGCGAGATCGTCTTCGGCCCTTCGATGAGTGTGACGTCGGCCAATCGCGACAGCGGAATGTGCTCGCCGGCGGGCGTCGAGATCAAGATGTCCTTGATTGCGTCGGGGTTCGAGCGCAGATGCTCCGGCAGCCGCGCCGTGAGCGGAAACGGAATCTGCCCTTCGATGACGTCCCCCAACTCGATACCGCCGATGGATTGCACGGTGTCGAGCACCAACAGCGCCGACACCCCGTAGCGCGCGATCTGGTCCTGCCGAATGCGAATCTGCAGCACGGGTTGACCGACGATCTGTTCCGTGGCCAGGTCGACCGAGCCACGGACTTCGCGCAAGATGCCTTCCAGTTCGCGGGCATATTTGACCAGAGTGTCGAAATCGTCGCCGAACAGTTTCACGGCCACGTCCGAGCGCACGCCGGAGATCATTTCGTTGATGCGCTGCTCGATGGGTTGTGTAAACCAGTTGATCTGGCCGGGAATGTCGGCCACCTCGCGTTCCATCAGTTCCACGAGCTCGTCCTGCGTCGCGGCACGCTTCCAGCGTTCTCGCGGCTTTAGCGCCACGAACAAATCGGTCATTTCCACGCTGCCGGCGTCGGTGGCGACCTCGGGCGCGCCCACGCGGCTCCAGGCGTGCGACACCTCGTCGGGAAAGGTTTCCAGCAGCATCCGCTCGATTTGCGTGTTGACGCGGATCGATTCCTCGAGGCTAGTACCCGGCGGCCGCACGACGCCGATTACGATCGCCCCTTCCGACAAGCGGGGCACGAACTCCGAGCCGAACGACAGTACCAGCGCCGCGGCCATGATCAGCCCGCCCAGCGCTACGGCCAGAACCAGATAGCGGAACTGCAGACAAAATCGCAACACGGGGGCATAGATCGCGCGCGCCAGGCGGATCGGCAGCGCGTCGCGCTCCTCGATGTGTTTCGGCAGTACCAGGCTGGCCAGCACCGGCATCAACGTCAAGGACAAGATCAACGATCCGGTCAGCACGAACATCACGGTGATCGCCATGGGTCGGAACATCTTCCCCTCGACCCCCTGCAGCGTGAGGATCGGCAAGTAGACGATCATGATGATCAATTGGCCGAACACCGTCGGCGTGCGCACTTCGACCGCGGCGTCGCGAATGACGCGCAACCGTTTATGGCCCACCAGCGGGCCGCTGTGCGCGAGCCGTTTGACGATGTTTTCGACGACCACGACCGAGCTATCGACCACGATGCCGAAGTCGATCGCGCCCAGGCTCAAGAGCGTGCCCGCGATCCCGGCTTGCAGCATGCCACAGAATCCGAAGAGCATGGCCATGGGAATCGCCAAGGCCACGATCAGGCCGGCGCGCAGGTCGCCCAGAAACACAAAGAGAATGATGATGACGAGCAACCCGCCGTCGAGCAGATTCCGCCGTACCGTGTCGATGACCTGGTCGACCAGGTTCGTGCGATCGTACACGGTATTGACGCGAACTCCCGAAGGCAGTTGTCCCTTGACCTCCTTGAGCTTGTCCGCCAGGCGATGCGTGACGGCGTAGCTGTTCTCGCCCATCAGCATGAAGCCGAGCCCGAGCACGACTTCGCCTTGCCCGTTGGCGGTGACGACGCCGCGGCGGATTTCGTGCCCGATCGTGACTTCCGCGACGTCGCGAACGTGAATCGGCACGCCGGCCTTGGCAGCGACGACGATCCCCTCGATCTGCTCGATGGTGTTGGTGCGGCCGACACCGTGCACGAGCAGCATGTCTCCCGAGCGGTTGATGCTGCCGCCGCCGACGTTGAGATTGTTCTCGCGCACGGCCTGCATCACCGTTTCCCACGAGATGTCGTATTTGATCAGCAACGTGGGATCGATGCGCACCTGGTATTGCTTCTTCAGTCCGCCCCAGGTGTTGATTTCGGCCGTGCCCGGCACCGGGCGCATGGCCGGCTTCACGACCCAGTCGTGCATCGTCCGCAGCTCGGTGAGATCGCGCCCTTCGCCGATCAGAATGTAATGCAGTACTTCACCCAGGCCGGTCGACACGGGCCCCATCTCGGGGCGATCGATGCCGGGCGGAATATCGACGGTGCCCAATCGTTCGTTGATCAGTTGACGCGCGAAGTACACGTCGGTTCCATCGGTGAAGGTGACGACGACCTGCGACAAGCCGAATTGCGAGATCGAGCGCAGCTGCTCGAGGCCCGGCATACCGCCGATCGCCATTTCGATGGGGAACGTGATTTGCCGTTCGACTTCCTCGGGCACGAGCGCCGGCGCCACGGTATTGATTTGCACCTGGACGGGCGTCGTGTCGGGAAAGGCGTCGATATTCAGCCGGCGCAAGGAGACGTAGCCGGCCACCCCGACCAAAAGCGCAAGCGCTAACACAATGAATCGGTTTCGCAGCGACCAACCAATCAACCAGGGAAGCATTGGTGACCTTGCTGCGCTGGATGGGCGAAATCGGGAGGGGACGAATCTGCTACCAACCACGGTTAGCAGACAGTGTGTCGCTTACTGGCGCGCGGCGACGCGGCTGCGCACGATCTCGGACTTCAAGAGATGGCTGCCCGTCGTGGCGACTCGTTCGCCGGGCTCCAACCCCTTGAGTACTTCCACGACGTTGCGGCGCGAGATGCCGAGTTCGACCGGCCGCGCTTCGAACGTCGTTTCGTCAACCGGCACGAAAACAATCCAGCGTTTCCCCTCCCATTGCACCGCATCGCTCGGCACGAGCGTGGCCTGCGGCACTTGCCGGACGCGGATGCGACCGGTGCCGAAGGCGTTGGCCAGCAGGCGCCGGCGTTCCTGGCCGCGCACGTGACTTTCGGGAATCAACGGATTGTCGACCTCGGCCCGCACCGAGACCGTGCGGGTCTTTTCGTCGACCTCGGTGCTGATCCAGGAAATGGTACTGGGAATGTCGATGTGTCCGCCGTCGGTAGTGAACACGACCTCTTGGCCGAGCATGACGTTGGCGGCATCTTCGCGCCGCACGTCCAGTAAGATCCACATGTGGCTGGTATCCGCCACGACAAATTGCTCGGCCGACGGCGATACGATTTCGCCCAGCGAGATCTCATGCCCGATGACCACGCCATCGAACGGCGCCACGAGCGGAATCAAGCTGACCGTGGTCGCGGCCGGGTCGAGCGTCTTCTGCAAATCCTCGGGCAAACCCAGGAAATGCAGCCGCCGAGAGAGTTCGGCATCGGAGACCGTATCGGCGTCGGGCAAAAGAATCGGCAGGCCCAGGTTGATGAGGGTCTGCTGCGCGTTGGTCATGCGGATGTATGCTTCGCGCGCGTCCGCTTGCACCTCATACAAATCGCGCTCGGGCACGACCGACTGTCGACCGCGCAAGCGTTCTGCGATTCCGCGCTTCAACTGATAATCGACCACGGCCCCCAAAAGTTCGCCCTTGGCCTTGCCCACGTCCACCGCCTCGATGATCGCCAGCACGTCCCCCTTCTTGAACGGCTGGCCCAGTTGTTTCTCGATGC
The DNA here is from genome assembly GCA_035546535.1 of Pirellulales bacterium. NCBI lineage: Bacteria > Pseudomonadati > Planctomycetota > Planctomycetia > Pirellulales > Pirellulales bacterium. The sequence goes on from DASZWQ010000131.1 coordinate 11,665, forward strand.
GCCAGACCGTGCCAGGCACACGGGCCGAGAGGTGAGCCACGCGCGTCTGATCGTAGCTGATCACTCCGTTGGCGAAGATTTCTTGGGTGATCGAGTGCTCTTCGGCCTCGGCGGTTTCGATGCCGGCTTTGCGAACGGCATCGGGCGCCGAAAAACGGATGCGCGTCGGCGCGATGTCCACCGCCCCGCCAACGTCGCGCTGGTCATCGTCGGTCGTCGCCGAGTCTTCGGCCTGCGGCGCGTCGGCCTGTGTGACGAGCGCGCGCTCCGCGTTTGCGATCTCTTGGTGTTCAGCGGCGGAGTCGTGCGAGAAACTCCAATGGGTGACATGCCCCCATATCGCCAGACCAACAAGGCACACAAGCGCGGCCGCCGACGGGACCATGCCCCGCAACTGCCGCCACCGATCAAACAACGACTTAGACATGGGCACTATCTTCCCGGGGTCAGATTTCCGGCGCCGGCCAGGAGCGTTGTGCTTCGGCCGATGGCCAAAAAATAGTGATCGCGGGCGGGCGATTGCATAGGGCAGGACCGGGCGAAGAGGCGTGGGCGGGAGCCTCGTCCCTGGGCGATTCCTTTCTGAATCGTTATCTCCATACTAGGAACACGGCTAGCATTGTCAAAAGCCCCCGACAGTTTGCCCGTCCCCCCCGGTCGCCGGGAACCAGCCGCCGCTCAAGGCGAGCCGGCACCGAGTGACCACTGAATTTTACGCCACCGGCCAATACTCGCGCCGATTCGGCGAATTCCCTTCCGCAGGCGGTATTTCCGCCGCTCCGGCACGCGGAATCGCAGCAGTCCCCGGGCCGGGGCCTGGGGCTTCACGCACAAGCTTGTTACGCAAGCCGAGAAAGGGAGGGTGTTCAGATGATCAAGAAGGCGATCTTGGCCGGTGTCGGCATTTGCCTCGTTGGCGCCGCGTTCTTTGGCCGCGACGCGTTCAGCTATTTCCGCACGACCGCCGGACGGATGAAGGACACCGTCCGTAGCAGTGTCCCCTTGGATTTCGAAATCGACCGCGCTCGGCGCATGGTCAAGGAACTGGTGCCCGACATCCGCAAGAACATGCACGTCATTGCCAAGGAAGAGGTCGAAGTCGAGCAGCTTCGCAAGCAGATCACGCAGACCGAATCGCGTCTCGGCAAGGAGCGCGCCGAGCTGGTGCGCCTGAAGAACGATCTCGGCTCCGGCAACAGCGTGTTTCATTACGCGGGCCGCTCGTACTCGGCCGCACAGGTCAAGGGCGACCTGGCCAATCGGTTCGAGCGCTTCAAGACCACCGATGCGACACTGGCCAGCCTGAAGGATATCGAGCAGGCTCGCGTGCGCAGCCTGGCTGCCGCGCGCGAAAAGCTGGAAGGCATGCTGGCTGCGAAGCGCAAGCTGGAAGTCGACGTCGAGCACCTCGAAGCCCGGCTGAAGATGGTCGAGGCCGCGCAGACGACGAGCGACTACGCCTTCGACGACAGCCGTCTTAGCCGCGTCAAGGAGCTGATCACCGATCTACGCACGCGGCTGGACGTCGCCGAGCGGCTGACGAGTGCCGAGGGCGCGTTTCATGGCGAGATCCCTCTCTCTGAAACCACCAGCGACAACCTGCTCGACGAGGTGACCGACTACTTGCGACTCGACGAGAGCGGCAAGGTTGCCGACGCCGAGGCGCCGAGTGCCGATTAACACGCTCGCTGGCGACTGGCGGCGAGTGACACAGGCTCGCCGCCAGCGCGCACGCAGGCCCGAGGTGGTCGCATAATGGCACGGTCGTAAGGGAAGCGGTTGACGGAGTGGCGAGCGGTCGCGAGTCGTTCGCTCGACGGATGATCGGAGAGTGGGAATGTTTCAGCCGTGGCGACTAAAAGTGCGAGAGGCCGAAGAGGCGCTGCGCAACGGCCGCTTAGAGGAAGCCAGCCGACTGCTGGCCGAACGAGGATTGCTGGAATTCCTGCCGGCCAAACGACTGATGGCCAAGGTGGCACACGAAATGGCACAGCGCGCGGAACAAAACTTTGCCGTGGGAGCCACGATGGCCGGCTGGCAAGACCTGGCCGCCGCCGAGCGCATGGGAGCCGAAACGGCCGAGTTGGCCGGGCTCAAGCAGCAGTTCGTCGAGCGTGGCCTGGCCGAGGCCGAGGCCTACCTGGTGGCCGGCGATCCGGCCGCAGCCGTCGAACGCCTCGAGGCGCTTGAGCGGCAGGGAGGGTCGGGCCGCGACTTCCGCCTCGTGCGCGAAGCCGCCGGCAAGGTCCTCGCGGCGCAGCAACTGGCCCAGGGGGGCAAGTTCCTTCAAGCCGAAGCTGAGTTGGCCGCCGCCCAAACGCTCCGCCCCGGCTGGCGCGTGCTGGAAGATCTCGGCCGGGAGTGCGTCGCACGCGGCGATCGCGTGCGGCGACTGGTCGAAGAGCTGCACACGGCCTTGACCGGGGAGAATTGGACGATTGTTCTTGCTCGGGCCGAGGCCATACTGGAGCTTTGTCCGGCACATGCGCAGGCGATCGACGCGCGGCGGCGCGCCTGGGCGGTCGCCGGCATGCGAACGTCCAGCGTCTTACAAACCGCGCAGAACGCGGAACCAAACCACGTCGATCGCGCGGACAAAGTGAACCAGCAGTCTCGTCCGATGGTCGATAGTTACCATGCAAGCGATCCGCCGGCCGAACGCTTCGTGCTGTGGGTCGATGGCGTGGGGGGATACCTCGTGTGCCGCGGCGACGTCATTTCGCTCGGACAACCAGTCCAAGGGAGTCACGTGGACGTGCCGGTGCTGGCCGATATTTCGCGCCTGCACGCCAAGATCCGACGCGACGGCGAAAGCTACGTCATCGAGCCGTGTCGCGCGACGCGCGTCAACGGCCGGCCGATCGACGGCGCTATGCTTTTGTCCGACGGCGCGGAAATCGAACTCGGCGACGGTGTCAAGTTTCGTTTTCGCCTGCCGAACCCGCTCAGCCGCACCGCGCGCTTGGACTTTATCAGCCGGCATCGCACGCAGCCCACGACCGACGCCGTGCTGCTGCTGGCCGAGTCGTGCATCATGGGTCCGCACGGCGGGGCGCACATTGTGTGCCGCGACTGGCCCAACGACGTCATGCTCTATCCGCAGGGGGACAAACTGTTCTGCCGCGCGCCAGGACGATTCCAGATCGATGGGCGCGAGGTCGAGAGCAAAGGCGCGATGACAAGCTCGTCGCAAATCGTGGGAGAGGATTTTTCCTTGAGTTTGGAGAAACTGTGACGACCGGCCACCTGGTCCGGTCGAAACGTTGCGGGCGACGGATGCGAGTCGGTCGCCAAGCAACGAGGTTGAAAAGCGAAATACGAGGATCGGGGTCGGATCGCGAGAAGAGGTCCACAGGACGATCGACGGCGGAACCTTGAAACGGGTACCGCGACGGAGTCCGCCGGAATCGCGTTACTTGTTTTCACATAAGGTCTTGCGATTTCTGGACAGATGAACGAGCCAGCCGCTACGTTAGAAGTAGTGAGTGAGGATCCCATGGACCTCCCAGCCACCCAGTTGCAGACTCCACCCGAACCCCGGGCCGCGGCCATGAAATTCACGTACACCAGCGGTTCGCGGCCGCTCGATGGCTATACGATCAAGCGCGGCATCGGCCAGGGAGGCTTCGGCGAGGTTTACTACGCCACCAGCGACGCCGGCAAGGAAGTGGCGCTGAAGCTGATTCGCCGCAACTTGGACGTCGAGCTGCGCGGCGTGACGCAATGCTTGAATCTGAAGCACCCCAATCTGCTGGCGCTGTTCGACATCAAGATCGACGAGCGTGGCGACAGTTGGGTGGTGATGGAATACGTCGCCGGCGAGAGCCTCGAGGACGTGCTCGCCCGGCACCCCAATGGTCTGCCGATCGACGAGGCGCTGTTGTGGTTTCACGGTATCGCGGCCGGCGTCGCCTACCTGCACGATCGGGGTATCGTGCATCGCGATCTGAAGCCAGGCAATATCTTCAACGACGATGGCCTGGTGAAGATCGGCGACTACGGCCTGTCGAAATTCATTTCGGCCAGCCGCCGCAGCGGGCAAACCGAGAGCGTGGGGACCGTGCATTACATGGCCCCCGAGATTGCTAACGGCCGCTATGGCAAGGAAATCGATCTGTATGCCCTGGGGGTGATTCTGTACGAGTTGCTCAGCGGCCAGGTTCCTTTCGAAGGCGAGAGCGTGGGCGAGGTGCTGATGAAGCATCTCACGGCCGAGCCCGACGTGAGCCGCGTGCCCGAGGCGTTTCGCGGCGTCGTCGCGCGCTCGCTGGCAAAAGACCCGCAGCAGCGCCCGCACTCGGTGCAGGAATTCCTGGCCGCACTGCCGACCGATTACGGGCGGCCCGTCGCGCCGGCGAGCCTGCCGTCGCGCCCCCGTCCCGAGCCGGCCTTGGCCGAGACGACATTTCTGCGCAGCGCCGACGAGCCGCCGGCCCCTCCGCAGCGCGCTGCCGCGATGCCGACCGGAAATGCTGGCGTCAACACGCCGCCGATCGGCGCCGATGCTCACACGGTCTTTCAAAGATTCCTCACCTGGTGGACGCCACTCCCCAAGAAGAAAAAGATTCTCGCCGCTGGCGCCGCGGCGATCGTCCTTTCCGCTGTCACGCAGATGGGAAGCGGTGACGGCGAGGCACACACATTCTCGCGCATTCTGCTGCTCACGGTACTCATCCTGGGTGGGATGCGACTGGCGGGCTGGTTTAGCAACCGGCCGATTGTCGCGCCGGCGACGCCGCGGCCGGCGCCGCCAACGCGGCCCGTTGCCGCGCATCCGGTCGCAGCCGCGACTGCGCAGGCACCGCAGCCGCTGGCTCCGCCTGCGCAGTACCCGGTCCGCTATAGCCGCCGCGAAAGGCGTCTGGCGCGTCGCAGCTCGGGTCGAGAGTTGCTTTCGGCCAAAACCTCGCGTGAGAAGGTGACCGAGCTTTTCGGATCGCTGCTCTTGTCGGCCTTGGTGGCGGGTGCTACGTCGCTACTTATGTTGATCGTGCAGCACCGCGACCAGCAATTTTATTCCGAGTATGCCTGGCTGGGGCTGTGCGCGGCGATGGGCGCTTGGGGCGTGCTGATCCCCGCCAAGCTGTGGGAAGGTCGCCAAGGAGATGTCGTGCTGCGCCGCTTCGTCATGCTGGGAATTGGCCTGGCGTTTGGCCTGGCGGCTTTCGAGACCGGGCCGCGCCTCTTGAAGATCGTGCTCGAAAACGACGTGCATCTGCCGCACGTAGGGTTCGATTCGCGTTCCTCCTCGAGCGTCGAGGGGCAGCCGGAAGTGATGAGCTATCTAGCCTATTTCGGCTTCCTGTTCCTGGTACTGCGCTGGTGGAAACAGGCCGATCCGCTACGCAGCAGTCGGCTTAGTCTGTGGTCCTTGCTGGTATGTGTTTTCTGGGCCGGAGCGCTGTCGACCTGCTGGTACTTCCCGCAGCCGTGGGGAATGATGATGGCTGGGGCGATCTCGCTGGCCGTGCAACTATCGAGCCCATGGATTGATCCACAAAACCGCGTGGCCCAGGCAGCAAGCGCCCCGGCCGCGAGCACTTAAGGGAGAAGGGGGACAAACGATGTTCACCTTCGAAATGTCACGACTGTCGCCGCACGTGGTGCTGTTTGCCGCCGAGCCCGGCGTTTTGCTGTGGATCGTGATCGCCCTGGTTGCGTGGATCGTCATCTTCCGGCGTCCGCGCCGCGCGAAGGCCGGTGCTTGCCGCAAGCGCCACGGTTTTCCCTGGCGCGCGGCGGTGCTGGTCGTGTTGATCGTCGTGGCCTGGAGGAAGTTCGGCCCTCACGCCAATTGGAGCGTGGATTGGAATCTCGACGATGAGATTCGTTCGCTGCAGGCGGTCACCGGCATCGGCAAGTTTCCGCCCATCCAGGAAAAAGACCTGTGGGCATTGCACCACGATCCCGAGAAAGCTCACGACGGCGCGAAGCCCCGGGCACAACGCTCTAAACAAAAGCGCGCGGCGCGCGACAGCAGTCCGGCAAGCGTGGCGGCATCTTCCATCGGTCAAGATGCCGAAGAAGCGGTTGCCGCTCTGCCGACTGGCGTGCCGCCGCACGTGGCCCGCAGCGTGACGCAGGCGCGTGAGCTGGCCGATCGCGCCGTGGAAGAAGCCCGCGCGATCACGAGCAAAGCCGCGCGGCACGTCGCCGCGCTCAAGGCCTTGAAGGCGCTCAAATTCACTGACGCCGATGACAATGAGCCAGCGTCGGCCGAGGCTGCGAGTATCGTCCCGGCGATTGCCAGCGCGACGGTTACTGCGCCTGAGCCGCCGGGCCCCCCCGCTGCGGCGGAACCTGCTCCGGCCAATCCCGCCGTGTCCCAACCAGCGCCGCCGGCTGCGCCTGCGACGTCGAGCGCGGTGGTAGCGGCATCAAGCGGAGACAAACAAGCCGCGACCGTCGTTGCCGAAAGCACCGCGCCCACCCCTCAGGCTTCCACCGAACGCGCGACCCGCCCCGAGCGCAGCGGACCGCCAGCTGATGCGGCACGCAGCGAACATCCGGCGGCGAACGCACCCTTAATGCCCGAGCGCCCGGCATGGCTCGATCAGCCTGGCGGACGGGCCGGTGATGTTTACCTCGAGACCGTGATGGTTGAGCTCTACCCCACAGCCGGCGAGGCCGAAGACGCGCTGGCCGAGGAATTGCAGGCGCGCACGCGGGCCTACATCGACCGCTATTTGGGCGTGGGCACGAGCAAGCTGTTCACGGTTCCGCCCTCTTACATCCACGATCGCCTGGTCAGAGACCGCTACAAAGAGACGGTCGAGTCGCCGTCGGGCTGGCCTATGATCAACGCTTACGCGCTTTTGGCCTTTGATCGTCGAGCACGGGCGCAGTTCCAGCGCATGCAACGCGATGCACAAATCGAGCATCGATTGCTGGAGGTCGCTGGCGGCGCCGCGGCCGTGTTGCTGGTGCTGGGCGCGGTATTCGGCTACCTCAAGCTCGATACCTTGACCCGCGGTTACTACACGCGCCGCTTGCAGTTGGCGGCCGCGGTCGTGATACTGACGGTCGCAGCTGGCACGCTGTACGTGGTGCGGTCGAAGGTATTGGATTCACCGCAACACGACCTGCCGGTCAGTGCGCCGGCCACGGCCGTACATGTGCTACCGATTGATGCGACACAGTTGCCGGCTAGCTAATGGTCGCATGATGTCATCTGCACATCCCAGGCCGGTGGCGATCAAACCATCCGAACCTGATCGACAAGTCCTCTTATGTCTTCCGCGTCGCAGCCTGATACGTTGCTGGTCGAGCGAATTCGCGCAGGTGAACCGGCGGCGTGGAACGATTTGATCAACCGCTTCGAGGGGCGGCTCTTGGCCTTCGTCGAAAGCCGTCTGCGACATCGCGCCGCGAGCGAAGACGTCGTGCAGGAGACGTTCATCGGCTTTCTGACCAGCATCCCCAACTACGATCCGGCGCGGCCGCTGGAGGGGTATCTCTTCTCGATCGCGGCTCACAAGCTGACCGACCATTTGCGGCGCGAAGGGCGTCGCCCGGCGCTGCCGCTGGCCGGTAATTCCACAGGTGGCGGTGAATGGGAACTGCCCGGCTCGCAACGGCCGGCCAGCAGTATCGCCCGGAGCGGTGAACGCAAAGCGCTCGAGAGCGCGGCCCTGGTCGAAGCGATCGCCGGGCTGATGCGCCGTTGGAAACAGCAGGGCGATTGGGAAAAGATCAAGTGCGCGGAGTTGCTGTTCGTGCGCGGCTTGCCCAACAAAGAAGCGGCAAAGCAATTGGGCATCTCGGAGCAGGCCGTGGCGAACTACAAGTTCGATTTTCTGGCCCGGCTGCGATCGCTCGTCAAGCAAAGCGGCCTGCCCAGCGACGTCTTCCCCGAACTGCAAGAGAAATAGCGATCGATAATCACCGCCGTCTTTTTACTGCCATCTGCCGACTGCCGGCTAATTCTCATGCCTGACCAATTCTCTGACGCCGATTTGGAAGCGTACTTGGACGAAGGGCTGTTGCCGGCCGAAATGGCGCGGATCGAAACCGCCGCGCGCGGTGACGAGGCACTCTTGCGGCGCTTGTCCGCCATCAACGCGCGTCGCGACCACGGCAGCCACACCCTGGGCGAGATCTGGCGTTATCACCGCCTCAGTTGCCCGACGCGGGCCGAGCTCGGCAGCAGCCTGCTGGGAGTGCTGTCGACCGAGGAAGAGGAGTACATCAAGTTCCACTTGAATGTCATCGGCTGCCGCTACTGCCAGGCGAACTGGAATGATCTGGCCAATCAACAGGCCGAGGCGGCCGAGGCGAAAGACAGCCGGCGCCGCAAGTATTTTCAAACGAGCGCCGGTTACCTGCGCAAGTAACCGGGCAGACGCGCCGCCTCAACTCAGCACGTCGCGGATGACTTGGCCGCGTACATCCGTCAAACGGAAATCACGCCCCTGGAAGCGGTACGTCAGCCGCGTGTGATCCAGTCCCAGCAAGTGCAGAATCGTCGCCTGCAAATCGTGCGGATGCACCGGGTTCTCGACCGGCGCCCAGCCAAGCTCGTCGGTCGCGCCGTAGCTGATGCCCGGTTTCAGACCCGCGCCGGCCATGAAGATCGTATTGGAAAACGGATGATGATCGCGCCCCAGGAACTTGCCGTCCTTGGTGCGCCCTTCGCGGAACGGCGTGCGGCCGAACTCGCCCGACCAGACCACCAACGTTTCGTCCAGCATGCCACGTTGCTTCAGATCTCGAATGAGTGCGGCGACGGGCTTTTCCATCGTCTTCGCCCGATTCACCAGGCCGGCCTCGATCTCTTCGTTGGCGTTGGTGCCGTGAAAGTCCCAACCCCAGTCGAATAACTGCACGAACCGCACGCCGCGCTCGACCAGCCGCCGCGCCAGCAAGCAATTGTTGGCAAACGTGGCCGCTCCCGGCTCGGCCCCGTAGTCGCCCAGCACGTACGCCGGCTCGGCCGAGAGATCCATCGTCTCGGGCACGATCGTCTGCATGCGAAACGCCAGCTCATACTGGGCGATGCGCGTGGCGGTCTCGGGCTGACCCAGCTTTTGCGCTTCGACGCGGTTGAGGTCGTTGATCGCATCCAGGCTCATGCGGCGCAAGCTTCGATCCATTCCCTCGGGGTTCGATAAATACAACACGGGATCGCCGCCGGTGCGGCACTGCACGCCCTGGTAAACCGAGGGCAAAAACCCGCTTCCCCAAGCGGCCTTTCCGGCGCTCGGCAGCGACCGCCCGGAAACGAAAACGATGTAGCCCGGCAGGTCCCGGCTTTCGGAACCCAATCCGTACGTGATCCACGAGCCCATCGACGCGCGATCCTGTGCGCGGGGAAAGCCCGTGTAAAGCAACAGCTCGGCGGGACCATGATTGAACTGCTCGGTCCATACCGACTTGATGATCGTCAGGTCGTCGGCCACGCCGGCCAGGTTCGGCAGCGCGTCCGACATCCACGCGCCACTCTGGCCGCGCTGGGCGAACTTCTGCCGCGTGCCCAGCAGCTTCGGCGTGCCGCTGGTGAAGGCGAATTGCTTCCCCTTGGTGAGCGACTCGGGACAATCCTCACCGTCGCGGCGGACGAGCTCAGGCTTGTAATCGAACAAGTCGAGATGCGGCGGCCCGCCCGACATCGACAGGTAGATCACGCTCTTGGCGCGCGGCGCGAAATGCGGCGGTCGGGGCATAAACGGATCGGCGTCCGGCGCAGCCGCTCCGGCAGCCGCGCCAGCCAGCGTCGCCGGCTGCTCCAAGAGCGCAAGCGCGGTCGCGCCCAGACCCAGCGCCGTATCGCGCAAAAAGTGCCGCCGCGTTTGCCGCAACAACCGATCGAATTCCCGTGCGTCGGTGGAATGCTTCATGGCGTTATGGTTTCGTCAGCGTTTCGTCCAGGTTCAGCACCGCGTTGGCCACCACGGTCCAGGCGGCCGCATCGAGCGCGTTCATGCCATCGGGCAAGGGACCAAGCGGCTTGGTCGCCAGTGCCTCGGCCTTTTCAGGCGCGGCTTCCAGTTCCCGGCGCGATTGCGTGTACAGTTCCGCCAGCCGTTCGGCCTCGCCCGTCGTGGGCCGGCGTTTTACGGCCTGGGCCAGTGCCCACGCGGCGCGACCCTGCGCGTCGCTGCCCCCTTCGCGGATAATGCGCCGCGCGAAGGCCTGCGCACACTCGACAAAGACCGGGTCGTTCAGCGTCACGAGCGCCTGCAGCGGCGTATTGGTGCGCATGCGTCGCGCGGCGCAGATATTCCGCTCTGGCGCGTCGAACGCCACCATCGACGGATAGGGCAAGTTGCGCCGCCAGCGCGTGTAGATCGCGCGGCGATGCTGATCTTCGCCCTCGCTTGTCTTCCAGTCGGTGCTCGAGCCAAACGCGGCCGACAGCCCCACCGACGGTTGCGGCGGCTGCACCGGTGGGCCGTACATCTTCGGGCTCAACAGGCCCGAGATTGCCAGCGCCTGGTCGCGCACCATTTCCGCCGGCAGACGGCTGCGCGGTCCGCGCGCCAGCAGCCGATTGTGCGGATCGCGTTCGACGAGCGCTGCGCTCGTGGCCGCCGACTGCTGATAAGTGGCCGACGTCACGATCAGCCGCAGCATGTGCTTGGTGTCCCAGCCGCTCTCGCGGTATTCGACCGCCAGGTAGTCCAATAGCTCGGGATGCGACGGCGGCTCTCCTTGCGTGCCGAATTCTTCGGCCGTTTCGACGATTCCTGCGCCGAATAGTTCCTGCCACAGGCGATTGACGGCGACGCGTGCCGACAGCGGATTTTCGGCGTCGACCAGCCACTGGGCCAGGCCCAACCGATTCGCCGGAGCGCCCGCGGCCAGCGGATGCAGAACGGCCGGCACGCCCGGCTTGACGGCTTCGCCCGGGCTTTGATATTCGCCGCGCACGTAGATGAACGAAGGCCGCGGCGTCCCCTCGTGCATGATGGGCACGGTCGTGCTGACCTCGTCGAACTTGCGCTTGAGCCCGGCAAGTTCCTCATCGACTTTCTTCCAATCGGCCGACAGGCCGCGATGATACGCCTGCAGCTTCTCTTGCTGCTTTTTGTCGCGTTTGTCGGCCGGAAGCGCCAGGATCTCGGCGATTTCCTTGGGGGGCGGCGCCGCGGCGGCCGTGTCCGTGGGCGCTTTCTCGGCCGTCGTGTCCGCAGCGGGCGATTGACCGGCCGGGGCGCTTTCCGCCGGCGATTCTCCAGCAGACGCCGCCGGCGGCTGGCTCGCGCGGCTTTCCCACTCCGCCTGCAACGCATCGCGTGCCTTGGTTTGTTCGTCCCAACGGGTTTGCGCCGCCGCGAGATCGGCTTTGACCTGCGCAAATTCCGCGTCCTGACCGACGCGCGGCACTTCCAGCACGGGATTATCGGTATTGAAGTCGTCGGTGTTGTTGAAGATCGAAAACACCTGGTAGTAGTCGCGCTGGCTGAACGGATCGTACTTGTGATGGTGGCACTGGGCACAAGCGAGCGTCGAACCCATCCACACGGCGAAGGTCGTGTTCACGCGGTCGACGACGGCCGCATGGCGGAACTCTTCGAGATTCACGCCCCCCTCGGTGTTGAGTTGCGTGTTGCGATGAAATCCGGTCGCCGCGATCTGCATCGCGCTCGGATCGGGCAGCAAGTCGCCCGCCAGTTGCTCGATCGTGAACCGATCGTAGGGCATGTTCGCGTTGAGGGCCGAAATCACCCAATCGCGCCACCGCCAGATCGTGCGCGGTCCGTCGGGCGCGTAGCCTTGCGAGTCGGCATAGCGGGCCAGGTCGAGCCACATCGAGGCCCAGCGCTCGCCGTAGGCCGGTTTCGCGAGCAGCCGATCCACAAGCGCGTCATAAGCTTCTGGTCGCGAGTCGAGGACGAAATCCTGCACCTCGTCAGCCGTGGGTGGCAACCCGATCAAGTCCAGCGACACGCGCCGAATCCATGTCGCGCGATCCGCCGGCGGCGACGGCGAAAGACCCGCGGCTTCCAGGCGCGCCAGCACAAAGTGATCGATCGCGCCGCGCGGCCAGTTGCCACGCCGCACCGCGGGAAGCGCCGGCCGCACCGGCTTGACGTACGCCCAATGCCGGGCGTACGGCGCGTCGGCCGCGATCCACGCGCGCAACGTGGCCACTTCTTGCGGTGACAGCTTTTTACCGGTCTCGGCCGGCGGCATGGCGAACTGCGCATCGGCCGACGTGATCCGCGCCACGAGGGCACTTTCGTCGGGCTTGCCCGGCACGATCGCGCGCTGGCCACTATCGAGCGTGGCGAGGGCGGCGTCGCGCTCGTCGAGCCGCAGGCCGGCCTGCCGCGCGGCCTCGTCGGCGCCGTGACAGGCGAAGCACTTGCCGGCCAGGATCGGCCGCACGTCGCGCACATAATCGACCGCGCCTGCCCGTTGCCCGCTCGCCGCGGCCAGGACGGCCACAAGCGCGAGTCGAACGACGTTCGGACGCCGGATGAGCGACGTCGTGCGTGAGTCGCGAGACACGTTTCAATACTCCGCGGCGGGATGAGGGCGGGCGCGAGGCAGCGTCCCTATTAGGATATCCGCCCCGCCCGCGGCATGCCATTCCCGACGATCCGGCAGGAACGCCGCGAAGCTGATACGCTTCGCCATGTCTACGGCAGCCGGCCTCTACGAGGCCGGGCCCGTAGGGTGCGCTCGCGCACCATGCGTGAGTCTGTGCCCGTAGGGTGCGCTGCGCGCACCATGCGTGAGGTCGGGCCCGTAGGGTGCGCTGCGCGCACCGTGTATGAGTCTGGGCGTGTAATCTGTAGGGTGCGCTCGCGCGCACCGTGTATGAGGCCGGGCCTGTAGGGTGCGCTGCGCGCACCGTGTATGAGTCTGGGCCCGTAGGGTGCGCTCGCGCGCACCGTGTATGACGCCGGGCCTGTAGGGTGCGCTTCGCGCGCACCAGAAGCCAAATCATTGCTCGGCGGCGCCACAGGATACACCCTGCGCCGCGGGTGGCCTGACAACTTGTCGCGTCAGGGCGCCGCAGGCGCGCCGTCGAATCGTGCGCCATCGAGCTTCGATTGCCGTGCCTTGCCAGCCGCGGCACAGCGCCCGCCTCATGGTCCCCGGCGCCTCGCCGGCGCACGGACTAGCGCGCTGGTCCGTGCCGCCCACGATTGCGGCGCGAAGTTGCCTTCGCGACAGCCGGCGGCCGCGCCTACTCGATGTATCGCTCCAGCAGAATGCCCTTATGCACGTTGTGGTTTTCGCCACGTTCGAAGCCGACGGGTATGCTGCGGTCGTACATGAAGAAGGCGCGATGCCGCTTGATGTCGCCCGTATCGGCCCCCACCTCCTGCCCGAGCACCCAGCCGTCCGGATACTTCACAGCCCGCTGCGGATCACTACTGGGGGCGGGCGTAACTTCGAAATAGCCGAGCGTAATCCACACGGCATAAACATTCGACCGCGTGGTGAGCAAGTTATCGAGCCGGCGCATGGCCTTGTAGGCGAAGTAGGGGTTGCGATTTGGGTTATCATGTGCAGCAGGAATCCCAGCAACGCCAGTGTACGGATCTGTGTAAGGGCCGTTCTCGGTCCATTGATGGAGTGCTGGTCCCGGATATTCGAAGAGCGGGTAAGCGTTATTGACTAGCGATGCGCGCAGCATTGTTCCATCGACCTCGCGTTCGCCGCCGGAAGGAACCGTGCGCATTGCGTTGAGCGGCACGAGAGTGTGACCGGAACTCGAGCGAAATGGTACCCCGAAGATACTTGGCGACACCGGAGCCGCGCCTAAAAGGGACGTCATGCTCGTGTTCAGGTAAACACCGCTAACGTCATAGGCGGTGTTCCCTGTTCCGAGGCGGCTGTTGCACATCATCTGCCAGAGATAGAGCCACGGTGGCGTCCCAACCTGCGGCGCTTTTCCTTCGTCCATGATTCCTTGCCAAATAAATGGGTCGAAGATCGTGTTGAGGTTCACGCGTCCCGGATCGCGAAACCGCGAAATGCGGTTAAAGGGCGGATGAAGCTGGTGTACAGGGACGCCCGCAACGTTTGAATTCCCTTGCATTACGGTCGGCGTCAGCCAGTTTTCGGTGCCCGTAAACCGCGAGGGGACATGGACGAAATCCAATAACCGATAAAAATTCGCCGACGAAGGCAGGGTCCGTGTCGCGCCCGTGTAATGCGGCGACAAGAACATATTCGGTAGATGTCCGAACTCGCCCTTTGGCAGCGGCTGCTGCGTCGATAGGGCTGTCGGCTCGTAGGGACTTTGAATCGGCGCCATGCTGCCGAGGTTGGGATCATTGGGATCGTACGAGGGAACTGCCGTCGTCGGGACACTCACGACGCCCGGCCACTGCGCCGGGGTGCCAACCGTCATTTCCGCCAGCATGCTGGCCGAGCTGCCGACCGGCACCAGCATCAGCTCTTTTGAACTGACATACGGACGGTCGTTCCAATTGAACCATGGGAATGGCAAGGTGGGATCGCCCAGGTAGTCAGCCTGTTGGTTGGTCAATGTCTGCCCGGTGGGTTGGCTGTTGACCTGCAATGGCGGTGCCGGCGTCCCGTTGGCTCCATTCCACATCGGCCCGAGCGTCTTGCCGCCGAGGATCGTATTCATGTAACCGTAGAAGGAATTCAAACAACCCCATGACGAATTGGTCATGAAATTCGAAATGCTGTTCGCACCCGGATGAAACCAGCCGAACGGATACCAGATGTTGTTAAAAGAGTAATCCGGGTTGGTCGGCGTATTGGCGGGATTACCCGAACGCTGACGGCTGTCAAAGCTCCACGTGGTTCCGCTAACGGTGGCGAGGTTGCCGGTCGTCGGGTTATTCAACTTTTCAACCGTTGTGCCGCCCCCGGACGGGTTAGTGCTCTTCTCGCTGTTGTACATGGTCAAATCGACAGCCATGTGATCAACAATGATGTAGGGATTAGCGTTGGCGTCCCACGGCAGCAGCGGATTAGCCAGCCGCTGCAGATAGACGACCGTTGGCGGCGTTTTGCCTGTCGTGGTCGAGTCGGCATTCGCTCCGGCTAAAAAACTCGGACGGTTCTGGTCGTACGTATTCGGGAACTGCGCATTGCCATTAGCAAGAAAGTAGGTCGCATCTTGATCGTAGGGGAGATCGGGAAACCCTTGCGCCGCTCCGACCGTCCACAGTGTTGGATCGTAGTAGGCGTTCTCGTCATAGGACGGAACCGAAGCGCCTCCCGCGGTCTTCACGGTCGCGTTTGTTGCCGTGGTAAATGGATAACCAGCGCTCGGCTCCGTAATGCTGAAACGCGTAGACCGGCTTGCGGCGGAATAGTTGAGCGCGCCCGAGCTTGTGTACGTACCCACCAACGAAGTCGTACTAAAGAGCAGCGGCGCCATGGGAATGCCAATCGCCGGCTTGACGACACTGTACGTGCTGGAAGCAATGGGCGGCCCATAGTGACCAACATTCTGCCCCGCGACGTCGTTGTACACATAGACATTCGGTGTGAAAACGATCCGGAAGTTGTAACGATCCTGGATGTAAGTTAGCGGATAGGACGGATCATTCGACCCGTTATCCAGGCTTTGGTCGCGGTTGCCCAAGGGGGTCGAAATGGCGCCTGCCCACGGTGGCGACGCGGTGTTTGAGACATACAGATCGGGCAACGGCGACGCCGATCCGACGACCGCGTAATGATTCGGCGGAATGATCGCATAGGTCTCGGGCTTATTCGTTCCGACGATTTGCGGATAAAACTGCCGCCACGGCTCGACATCGAGTGTGCCGGTCGCGGGCGATGGAACATTTAACGCTCCCGTTGCGTCAAGCGGCTGGCTTGTGAAGTACGCCACCCGATCGATCACCGGGATGCCGGCGGGAACTTGGGCGGGTGTCGCCGGGATGTTCGGGTTAGGGGTAATGGGAGTGATGTTCGGGGTTCCTGATGTCGCATTGTACGGCAACACGACTTGCCGCGCCGGCATGTTCAAGTTTGCAAAGGCGGATTGATTCAAGATCGCGAGCCGCCAAACGGGCGCGCCAGCGACCGTCGACCCCGGTTTCGGCGGCGCGCGCATCGCCAGATTGAGCCCGAACATCGGGGCGCCGGATACAGGATCGGTTCCGGCAGCCGTGTACAGCTCATTCGGCGCTCGGCCACCGATCTCGTTGGCAATGGCAACCGGCGAATTCGGATTGTACAACTCCACGAACAACGACCCTTGCGGCCGCCGGACCTGGTCGAACGTTGGATCCGGGTTCGTGGAATCGGTCCTGTACTTCTTGATGCCGTTATCCTTGTCCGTGTCTCGCGTGCGCCGATCGTGTGTGGCGCTCGTCTCGGTGATGAGCAGTTCCGGTCGCTCGGCGCCCCAGACGAGTCCGCGGTACGTCGCGGTATCGTCATTGCTCGTTAGGGCAGCACCAATGTTGGTCGAGGTGAGCACTCCGTCCACGTCCCACGTGCCGGGCATACTAGGTGTGGCGCTCGGGTCGTCGTCGCGGAATGGATAAATGTCGAATTCGAACGGGGTCATGATCGCGTCACTGTCGCGAAAGTCGACGACGTTGACGGCCCATTGCGCCATGTAGTAAGCGACGTCGATCGCCGCTTGCGCGTTGCCGGGGGTAGCATTTGTTCCGGTTGGCGGGTAACCATCGCCGTTGATATCGGCATTGACGACGTAGTTGTCGTCTTTCAACAGCATCATCAGCACATAGAGATGGCGCGCGAGCAACTGCCGTGCTGGCGGACTGGCCCAGGCGTCGAGCGCATTGACGGTACCGTCACCGTTCATGTCGCCGTGAGACGCCGAATTCGGACCACCGTCGCGCCAGTCGACGACGCCGTCCGTGTTCGCGTCGCTGTACGAGCCACCGCTCGGGGAATATCCGTCGGCGACACCGTCGTTGTTAACGTCGAATTGAACCGCGGTGCCATTGTAGACGGCGCCCCACCACTGCTCGTACTCGCCGACCTCATCCACGACGTTGTTCTGGTTATCATCGACCCCGTTGCCGAAGGGCCGGTTAATGTTCATCTTCTCGCCGGCGATCAAGTCAGGCGGCAGCAATTGCGAAATGGCGACATTGACATTGGAGGGTGGACCTCCATTATCGCGATAGATCCTCGCCGCCAACAATTGTGACAGGTGGCCGCCGCTGATCGGGGGGGCGCCATAGCCGGCAAACCGGTTGGTCTGTAATTCAAGCGCGTGTTCCGGCGCCGTGAACAGCATGCTCGGCGCCGGCACGTCGAAACTGTGCGTCGTGACCAGATTGCGCATCTGGGCCAGTTCCGGATAGTACGGGTAACGGCCGGTGTATGTGTTGGAGGCCGTCTTCAGCGTCGGGGCTGAATTGGTGAAGGCGTTCGGGGCGAGGAGCCGTAAGCGATCGGGAAGCGACGGCGCGTCGGCATCGTTCCAACGCAGAATCTGTTCGAGTTCCGCCGCCGTAAAGGGCGCGTCGATGGAAACGACGGAGTTTGTGCTGCCGTTTATCGCCAGGAGATTCGAGGCAAACGTCGAAAATGCCAGGGTCGCCGAGTAACCGTCGTTCCTGGCGTTGTACGACAGGTCAAGTTCGTACGGATCGTCGATGGTTTCGTCTCTTTCTCCCCAGCCGGTATCCGTTGCGATTCCGGATAGACCGTTGTTCACTCCATATACCTGCGGGTAATCGATGTACAGCGGCTGGCCGCGCAGGTCGAGACCGATCATGCCGTCCCCATCGAGATCGGGAGGGCTGCCGAACGCCGAGCGCGTTGTCCAGATATTGCCGCTAAAGGCACTCGCGTTGATCGTAAAATTGCCAAACGACGATGTCATTGGCAAATACAGGTTTTGGTGCTCGGGAAAACCGCCGAGGTTCGAAATCTGCGGGTAGCCCAATTCATCCAGCCAATTAAACGGCTCGTCGACCAGCGACACGCCAGGCCCAGCACTGCTGTTATACGGCGCGCCCGCAAGCGCAGAGGAGATTCCCAACTCGCCGTAGCGGCCTTCGATCTTTGTGGCGGAAGTCAAATTCCCACCAAGCAGATTGTACAATTCCCCGGTAGGAATAAACGGTGCCCCGGGGAGATCCAACCCTGGCTCGAAAAGCGAGTGCAAGCTGATCTCAGGGGGTCCGTAACCCGAGCCAATCTTGAGATAAGCGCCACTTGGCGTCGTGTCGCTGACTTGCGCAAACGGCGCGATGACGGGATTAAACCGGGATAAACCTGGTGTCGTCGCCGACGGCACGTGTGCCCAGCTCGAATGAGCATTGAGGTTCAGCTTGCCGTCCATGTCGAGGCACAGGATCGCGGCTAATGGCTTGTAGCGGCGACCATCGGGGCCGGTCTGCACCGGAAATCCCACGTCGACCCAAATGCTGTCGGGCGTTCCGTCGCCGTCGTTGTCGACGTCCCACGGGCCGTTGATCGGATCAAAGACCGGGTTGCTGCCCGTAAAGTACGGATTCTCGCTTTCGTCGACATTGGGCGTGCTGGGGTCATCCTGGATCGCCAGCGGGCGCAGCGTGATCTTGCGAAGCAGATTTCGCGCCGTGAAATAGTTATTGGCGCCATTGGACGTGATCGCGTCGTAGATCGTGCCGCCGGGCGCCGATAATGCTGATGACGGGAAGAGGTAATGGCCGTTACCCAGTGTCGACGACGAATTCCAACGATTGTTCCAATACAGCAGCAAGTCGGGGCGATGGAGCGACGGCAGCGGCGTGACCAGGTGGTATTTGCCATTGGGAAACGGTGGTCCCGTCTGGCTTGGGTCCGCCCAAATGCGCATCGCCAAGAGCATGTTCTGGAAGTCGGGCGCGTCGTAATCCTCGTTCGCGCCGCCGGGGCCCGCCGGATCAAGGTAGCTCCAGCCCGGGTTGGGATTGCCGGTGTGCGTGAAGGGTTGAAACACTCCGCGTCGGGGATTTGGCAAGAGTGCGTACTGGAAAACGGCACCGCTGTTCAGCGCTTGCGTAGTGAGGTCGGTCGAATTCGTTGGATCGAAGTTCGTGGGATCATAGCCAGGAGACGCTCCTGGAATTAAGGTCCCCGGGTCAAAGGCGTCGAGTAGGCGTGAGTAAGAGGCGTTCGCGGCGAGAGCTCCGCTCGGCGGGTACGCCTGCTGTGCGAAGGCAACCGGCCGGTAACCAAATCCCGTGCCCGAGAATGGCCGACCGTTGATTAGAAAGGTATCGCCCGGATTAGGAGTGGCGCCGTCGAAGGCGAGCACTTGAAAATAGGAGTAATTTGGTGACCCGGTCGGGTCAAAGTAGTAACCGGTGATCCTCGAACTGCGGCCGGCAGCAGGACCGTTGACCATCGTGATCACCAGCCCGCTGTAAAAGCCGTACGGAATATCATTGACTGAATTGAAATAGCTGCCGACGTTGAAGTCGGTCGTGGTGCATACGAATTGCAGCAGCGGGGTGTTATTGCCGCCGTTCTGCAGATAAGCGTTCGAGGGGTTCTTGTACGCCGATATCTGCCCGCGGATGCCGTACTGCGACGGCGCTACGGTCAACACTCCCGCGTTATGCCCGTAGATGTCTTCCAGCAGGCTGTGTGGGCCGATCACGGAGTTGCTGTCGCGTGGGCCGCGGACGACTTGCATGAAGGCGTCGTATAGCTGCGACTGCGGCGAGTCGCCGGTTTGTTCGACGCGGGCGCTTTGGATCACGCTTTGCCGGTTGCTGACCGTCGCCACGACGAACGAGATCAACAGCATCGTGAACAGGGCCAACAGCACCAGCACCACCAGCAGGATGATGCCCGCCGGCTGCCGCGCGGCGGCGCGGCGGCGCACGCCGCGCGCGAGGAAACGGGCTCGCGAGCCCTGGGGATCGATTTCGTAGACGCTGCCAGATTGCTGCTTAGCTGACATGATGTGCTTCTTTCGGCTGGACCCAAACAGGCATGGGTCGAAAGTCGTTCGCCCCGGGATCGCGTCGCATCGGTTATGGTTGGCCGTACTGGCGGACGGCGCTTTGTGCTGCGTGAACAGGTCCGAGTTATCGTTGGCTGTTTGTCGTTGGGCCGTGTTGCCCGATCCTGGTTTGTTGGCCGGCCGCTGTATCCGGGTTGTTGCCCGGCCACGGCAGCGCGGCGGTGGCTCGTTATTGCGGTGCGGAGAACGGTGAATCGCCGTCGACGGTGATGGTTTTCTGGTAAACGCCGACCACGCCCTCGACCACGGTGGCGTAGGCGTAGATGTTTACGTTCGGAAACGCCGGGTTTGTAGACGAACTGGAATAACTTGGCGCAGAAATACTGCCGAGGCAGGCGAATTGCACGCCATAATTCACGCCCGCCGGGGCTAGCAGAGAATTGAAGTTAACCGGTGGCGATACGCTCGTGTGCATGGCGATCGGGTCGTCAGATTGAGTACCTTGCGGCCAGTCGGGGCCATTTAACGTTACACTGCGAGAGGCCGGCGGATTCAGCGGATCATCGATCGAATCGGTCGCTACGATGCGATACCAGTTGGCGATCGTTCGCATCCGGGGCCAGAAGACCGGATTCCCGCCAGAGTCCTTGCGAATCTCGCCCGCCACCGTGATGCCCGAGAGCATCAGCCATTGGCCGGGCTTGAGCGTGGCGAGCCAGGCTTGCTGGTTCGTGCTCGTTGCGAACAAAGTAACCTCGCCGCCGCCGAGGCTGCCCGGTTCGATCCGCGCCGGCACCTGCCACTCGCCCGGCGTGGTGTCGGGCTGGAGGGAGCCGGGCAACGTCAGGATGCGGTTGTTGCACACGACGACCGACACGGTGTATTGACGCGTATTCAATAGCGCCGTCGGATCGGGGTTCAGGACGGTGTCTTGCATGTCCTGCGGCGTCGCGTCGGCTTGCTCGGACGAAGGCGAGATCGTGGCGAACCA